>JBEKBT010000022.1:0-36194 GCA_050015255.1 Acidimicrobiales bacterium | reverse complement strand
ACCGTCGACGCGGGCCGCCTCGTACAGCTCCTTTGGAATGTCTTGGAGCCCGCCGTGCAGGAGCAGCATGTTGAACGGAATCCCCACCCAGATGTTCGCCAGCACGATGACCAAGAGCGCGAGATGAGTGTTGGCGAACCACTCGATTGGTGAGTGGATGAGCCCGAGGTTCGAGAGCACCTGGTTGACCATGCCAATGTTCGGGTCGAACATCATCCGCAGGATGATCCCCGTTACGACACCGGGAAGCAGCCAGGGAACGAGTATGAGCGAGCGCAGGAAGCCGCTCAGAGGAAAGCGCCGGGTGAAGAACAGGGCGATCAAAAAGCCGAGGCTGAACTGCATCACGATGGACCCCACCATGAAGATGGCCGTGTTCCACACGACGCCCGGCAGGACGGGGTTGGTGACCGCTAGGCGGTAGTTGGTGAGGCCGACGAAACCACCGGTGTTGTGCACGAAGGTGATGACGCTCGATTGCCGAACGCTCAAGAGGATGCCGTAGACGATCGGATAGGCAAAGAGCGCCAGGAGATAGATGACAGCTGGCAACAGGAATAGGACCCGACCGGGAAAGCGTCTGCGCCGTCTTGGCACCTGTTCACCTTGTGGGAGCCCGCCCGGCGATGGCACCTGGTCTGTGCGTGTCGCCGTGGTCTCAGCTGTCGCCTCGGGCATCGGCAACCTCTTATCTCGAGCTGAGGCTCATCGCAGCGGCAGCTGGGCGCCGTCGCGCAGGTACACAGGGATGCGCTCGAGCGGCGCCGCCGCGTCGACCCAGGTCCCACCACGCACGGTCTCGCCACTGCAGGGCTCCGTCCAGGTCGCGCCGGCCGGCAGGTAGACACGGCGAGAGCGCTCGCCGAGCTCTGTGACAGGAGCGACGAGGACGGAGGGGCCAAAGCAGTACTCGTCCTCGATCCCCCACGCCTCGGCGTCATCGGGGAAGTCGAAGAAGAGCGGCCGCATGGGCGGTGTTCCCTCCTTCGCCGCCACGGCCATCTGCTCGAGCACATAGGGCTTGATCCGCTCGCGCAGGCGCACGATGCCGGCGAGAATGCCGTAGACCTCCTCGCCATAGGACCAGACCTCGTTCGGGCCGCCGGTCATCTCCTGGGAGAGCGCGACACGCGGCTCGCGGTCCCCGTGGAGCCGGAACAGCGGGCACCACACCCCGTACTCGAACCAGCGCACGAGGAGCTCCCGGTAGGCGGGGCTCTCCGGGTCCCCGCCGTGGAACCCGCCGATGTCGGTCGTCCACCAGGAGATGCCCGACAGGGCGACGTTGAGGCCGGCTCTCACTTGAGCAGCGAGGGACTCGAAGGTGGCCGGAATGTCACCTGACCACAAAGCCGCGCCCCAGCGCTGGCTGCCCGCCCACGCCGAACGGATCAAACTGACCACCTCGGTCTCGCCCGCCTCGACCATGCCCTCGTAAACGCCCCGAGCATGGTCGAGCGGGAAACGGTTGAGCACCTCCGGGCCGGGACCGGCGGCGAGTCGGAGGTTGTCGACGTGCCCGGGTCTGATCTCGGGTTCGCAGGCGTCGAGCCAGAAGACCTTGATCCCGGATTCGTAGTAGTTGGCCCGGAGCCGATCCCACAGGTACCCGCGAGCTTGTGGGTTCGTGGCGTCGTAAAAGGCGACCGGGAGTCGCACCTGGGCGTGGCGGTCGGGCCAGTCGGCGTGGAAAGGCGCTCCCCGCTCGCTGGCGATGAGGTAACCGGCGTGCAGCATCGGCTGGTAGTTCTCCGAGAGCACGCTCACAGACGGCCACACGGACACCATGAGGCGAACGCCCATGGATTCCAGCTCTTTGACCATCGCTTGCGGGTCGGGCCACTCGCTCGGCTCGAAGCGCCAGTCGCCGAGCTGGGTCCAGTGGAAGAAGTCCGCCACGATGACCGAGAGCGGGAGGGCGCGCCGGTGGTACTCCCTCGCCACCTCCAACAGCTCCTCCTGGGTGCGGTAGCGGAGCTTGGACTGCCAGAACCCCGCCGCCCACTCGGGAAGCATCGGGGGGCGCCCGGTCACAGCGCCATAGCGGGTGGCGATCTGTGCCGGCGTCCCGGCGGTGATCCAGTAGTCGATCTGGCGGGCGCTGTTGGCGATCCAGCGGGTGGCGCTGGACCCGAGCTCGACGCGACCGACGGCGGGGTTGTTCCATAACAGGCCGTAGCCGCGGCTCGAGACGAGGAAGGGAATGCTCACCTCGGCGTTGCGCTGCACCAAGTCGATCACGATGCCCTTTTGGTCCAGCCGGCCGTGGGTGTGCTGGCCCAGGCCGAAGAGCCGCTCGCCTTCGTAGGCGGCAAAGCACTGCTCGAGGTGGTGATAACCGTTGCCGGTGGCGGTGAAATTGCGGGGGCCCGGCCACCAGAAGTGGATCGGCTTCTCGGCGAGCAGCTCCTCTGAAGTACTGCTGCGGAGGAAGCGGATGTGGCCGGCCGCGTCGACCTCGGCCTTGAGTGCACCAACGGTGATGCTCGCGCCCTGTTCGTTTATCTCGACGACGGGATCGGCGGCGGGTCGCTCACAGAGCGCACCGTGGCCTTCGATCAGGCCGTCAAGACCGGCTCGCACGCGCAGGCTGTCGGGTCCCCAGGCTTCGATGCGGACCACCTCGTGATCGCAGCGCCGGGTGAGGGCGCCGGCCTCGTCGGTAAAGCGCGCAATGCTGATCTCGTCTGGAGGTTGAGGGAAAAGAGAGGGCACGACATTCCTTTCCGGCGGGGCATTCCCTTCCAAGGACACGTCTAGCGAGCGACGCTAGCAACAACCGGGGCCACGCCCTCGTTGGCGAAGGCGTGGCCCCGAACGACTCAAAGGGTCAGGGACTAGCCTTCGCCGTACTGCTCCAGCGCATACTGCACTTGGGCCTCCGCGGCATTGAGGGCCGCCTTCGGCGACTGCTTGCCGAGGATCACCGCCTGGATCGCCGTGCCCAGATCCGTGTCTATTGCCGGGTAGGCGAGACCTACCTCAGACGTCCGGGACTGGGCATGCTCGATCTCGTAGGCGAAGATCCGGTCCGACGGGTTCTTGGCAATGAGCTTGGCGGACACCGACTTCTGGCTGGCTATCTCCCCGTTCTGCGAAGCCCAGCTGTAAGTGCTGGCCGGAGAAGTGAGGAAACGCAAGAGCTTGAGCCCCAGCGCCTCTTGGGCAGGCGTCGTCTTCGGGATGACCCACACCTCTCCCCCGAGGGGCCCGACCGGCGCCATGCCGGCCTTCGGGACGGGGATCGAGGTAACGCCCCAGCTGAGGCCCTTGGTCGAGTTGAAGTCCGCGAACTCCCACGGTCCTATTACGATCATCGCCGCCTTTTGGTCCTCGAACTGCTGGGCGATGTCATTCTGCTGGTAGTCCACTACCGAAGCGGGCATGCTGCCGTCCCTGGCGAGGGTGTTGTAGAGCGAGAGCGCCGCCACCCCGCCGGCGTCGTTGACGTGCTCGAGGTCCCCGCCCGCGGTCCAGAAGAAGGGCAGGAACTGCCAGGTGGCGTTGCCACCCGAGTTGTACCCGGCAACCTCGAGGCCGTAGACCCCGGTCGACTTGTTGGTGAGGGCCTTGGCGGTGGTCACGAGTTGCGCCCACGTCGTCGGCGGTGACACACCCGCCGCTTTCAGCATTGTCTTGTTGTAGAACAAGCCGAGCGAGTTGTTGCCGAAGCCGATCCCGAACTGCGTACCGTGGAAGCTCCCGGCCGCTATAGCTCCTTCCGTCAGCCCTTTCGTGTTGACACCGAGCTCGTTGAGCGGGACCAGGTCGCCGGCGGAAGCCAGTCCCCCAACCCAGGGGTTGTCCATCATCATCAGATCCGGCAGCTGGCCGGCGGCAGCCTCCACCAGCTCTTGGGACTCCATCGTGGCAGGAGGCAGCTCGTCGCGCTTCACGGTAAAGCCGGGGTTCTGCTTCTCGAACTGATTGATGAACGCGACCATTTCCGAGTTGTCGCCCGCCGTGTAGTAGTCCTGCTCGGTGATCACGCCGCCCGTGGCTGCCTTGGCCTGGCCCGTAACCGACGGCGCCGAGCGCGACACGGCCCGAGGCGACGCGAAGGCCGTCGAGCACACACCGGCAACCATCAAGGTCGCGGCGAGTACGCAGGTCACCATGCTGGCACGCCCCCAGCGACGTGTCTTCCTTCGAACACTCATCGACATTATTGTCGCTCCTTCCTATTGCTTGTGGCACTTCCAAGGCACGCAGCAGGCGCCGCTATGCCTCCTTCCCAAATGTCACCTCCTGTCCCCCGTCTTGTCTCCACTTTCAAGATGACCCTGTCAGTCCAACCTTGCTCTTTAACAGCGACGGCTGGGTGGGCGTGTTGAAGATCTCACCCAGCACGACAGATGCCGCACCACGAGCCCACCTTGCGTCGTCCAGGGGCTCGGGCGTGAAAATAACTTCCGCGTCGATACCGCCGAATACCGAGGCCTCGATCGCCTCCAACATCGAATCAAAGCGCCAGTGCCCAGCTTGGACACCCTCGCCACTTATGATCACCAAGCGGGGATCGATCACGGTTGCCAGTGTTGCTATGCCGCGGCCGAGATAATGTCCCGCTTGCGACAACACTTCCCGGCTGAGCTCATCTCCCTCCTCGGCCGCGGCCGTCACACCTGCGATCGTGAGATCGCCCCTGGCCGCCGCCCGAGCGAGAGAGCTCTGTCGTCCTTCTCCAAGCGCGGCATAGATGTCACGCAGAATGGCCCTGTCGGATGCCCAGGCCTCGACGCACCCGACTCGACCACAGGAGCACACCGGTCCTGTGTCTGTCAGCTGCACATGGCCGAACTCGCCGGCCGCCCCGCCCGCGCCGCGATGGAGCTGGCCGTTGACCACCACCCCCGCGCCGATGCCAGCACCCACAGCAACGGCAATGAAGGTGTCAACGCCTACACCAAGCCCGAACCATTGTTCTGCGGCAGCCAGAGTGTTGCTGTCATTCTCGAGGACAACCGGATGCCCCAGCTTCTCTGAGATAGGTAGGGCGAGCGACACGTTCTTCCAGTTGAATGTCGGCGACAAGCGGCACACCCCGCTTCTCGCGTCGACGGGGCCGTTGATGCCGACACCCACGCCGAGTATGAGGCCGTCATCGATCCCTGAAACCGAGATGGCCGTCTCGACCGCGGCGCAGATAGCCTCGATGATGGGTCCCGGATCACGGGGCGCGACTGGCCGGGCTGTTTGGTCGGGAATGACCGCGGCCGGTCCCACAAGCGGCGTCACCTGGGCGTATATCACCGTGGCGCGCAGGTCCGTTATGACAAGAGATATGGCGTGGCCCATGAGCTTGAGGCCGACGACATAGTTGGCTTTGTCGTTGAGCCGGACCAGGAATGGGGGTCTCCCCCCGCTGGAGAGGCCCTGCCCAAGATCCTCGACCAGGCCTCGGCTGGTGAGGTCGGCAACGATCGACGAGACCGTCGGCCCGCTCAGTCCGGTTGCCCTCGTCAGGCCGGCCCGCGACATGACCGGGCTCGTGCGCAGCACGTTGACGACGAGATTCCTGTTGATGTCCGCCATCAGCTGCCAGTTGCCCCGACGCGGAGGGCGGGGAGGCTGACTATCTTGGGAAGGATTCATAAGAAAGTCTCTCCCAAAAAAACTAGGGATTTTTCCCCAGTTCGATCACGGTAACGGGAGTCCTCTTCGGTGTCAAGCACCCAACGCCCGCCCGCTCGGGAGCCGAGAACCGCTGCCCCGGGGTGAACCAAGCGGGCTACCTTTCGTAGCGGCTCAGGGCGCGCCGGGCGGCCCTCCGACCGGCGTCGACAAGAGCCGGCGGGTCGATCACCTCCGCCTCAGGCCCGAGCAGGAGAAGCAGGCGGCCGAACCAGCCCTCGGCGTCGCTGACCGGGATGGTCGCCACCATCCGGCCGTCACCGAGCTCCTCGAGGCCGTTTGTGACCAGCCCCTCCACCGCAAAACGGGCCTCTGAGGGGAACTCGATCCTCGCCATCACCGCCTCGGAGGCGCCGAGAAAGGCCTCGGGGCGGGACAGCGACTCCCGCTCGACCTCCGTCAGTGAGCTGACATCAGCCGGGCGTCCGGTCGGCCGTACTGCCCGCACGCGGTCGACCTGAAAGCGCCGCAACCCGTTGGCCTTGTGGCACCAGGCGTCCAGGTACCACTTACCCTCCCGGACGACGACCTGATAGGGATCGACGACTCGGGCAGAGGGCTCCGTCGCCGCCGCGCCGAAGTAGTCGATCTCCACCTGCTCGCCCGAAGCGCAGGCCGCCTGCAGCGGACCGAGCGCCGGCGAGGAGTCGACCTCGACGGCAAGGCTCGAGGACCCGAGCACCGCCTCGAGCTTGACGAGGGCGCCGGCGAGGTCCCCTTCTTCGTCGGCCCCCGGCACGGCAAGAAGGGCCCGGGCGGCGGCGGCGAGGGCGAAGCCCTCCTCGGGCGTGAACCGGCGGGGTTGGGCGAGCTCCCGGAGGCCCTCGGCCACGACGCGGTCCTCGTCTATCAACAGGTCGATCAGTTGATCGGGCGTGTAGGGCGGCACGCCGCAACAGGCGACGAGCTCGAGATCGTGGAGCAGCTCGCGCGCGCTGACCGAGAAACGGGAGGAGAGTTCCGCGAGCGGGGCCTCTCCCACTCTCGCCAGGTACACCAAGATGGCAAGCAGCCGGTTCAGCCGGTCGCCGGCGGTCGCCTGGGGCGGGGGTAGCGGGCGGCGGGGCGCGGCGGGCTCCTCGCCCGCCAGGGCGCGCTCAGCCGGTCCCGGGTGCACAGAGGTCGCCGGCGCTGGGGCCGCCGGACTGCCCGGCGGCGACGGGCGCAGGTCAGCCGGGCCCGATTCGCGCCGCGGGCGTGCCAGCACGTCTTCGAGCCGTCGCACGACCCCGGCTCGCAGATCAGGCGGGCTGAGAACCTCGGCAGTGTCGCCGAGACCGACGACCCAGCCGACGAAAGCGCTCTGCTCGGGAATGGCAAACACCAGGCGGGCCGCCCCCGATGGCTCCCAGGCCTCCACCGAGCCGGCTCCCACCATGGCGACGACGCTGCGGGCGAGCCGCGCGTCCACGGTCATCGTCACCTCCACCGCTGCCGGCTCGCCCTCCTCGGCCTCCTCGTGACGGGGGTCTTCCGGCTTGGCTCCGACGCGCCAGGGAAGAAAACGCACCGCTTCCCGCAGATCGAACCCGTCTGGCAGCTCGAAGGCCGCCGGTGCCCCGATCACCGGCGCGTCCTCGAAGCGGTCGACCCGGAAGGTGCGCAGCCCTGCGTCCGGTGCAGTCCTGTCCCGCCCGACGAGGTACCAGGCCGTCAGCTTGAACACGAGCCCGTACGGCTCGACCTCGCGGCGGCGCCCCCGGTAGCCGAAGTGCGCAACTGCCCTGTCACGCACGGCCTCGTGGAGAGGGCCGAGAGCGGGCAGCGAGGGCAGGACGGCGATCGGCGGCAGCCCCGGCTCGGGAACCTCTCCCGTTGCGCCGAGCTTGGCGACGGCGTCGCGGCCTGCGGCACCACCGAGTTGGACTGCAGCGACGGCGAAGCTGAGCGCCCGCTCCTCACGCGGGTCGAGCCGAAGCTCGGGAAGGTAGTAGCCCTCCGGGTGGATGCGGTAGCCGAGCTGTTCCTCGCCCGCCAGCGGCTCGACGCTGATCGGGATCCCGAGCTCGCGAAGTGCCCGCTTGTCCCGCTCGAAGGCCTGGCGGCTCGCCTCCTTGCCTTCGGGGTAACCCACTACGCTCGCGGCGATCTCCCGCAACGAGAGCGGGCGGGGCGTCTCGAGCAGCACCAGGACCAGGTTCGTCATCCGTTCCAGCCGGTCTGCCCTTGCTGGTCTAGCTGCGGCCGCCATCTGCTGCATGGTAGGCCGCGACCGCCCGAGGAACTACCGTCCCATCTCCCGCTCGGCGGCCCGAGTCGTGATGATCCCCTCTGTGAAGCGCTCGAGGGCGTGCACGAAATGCACCGTCCGCGGGGACCAGAAGCTGTCGAAGCCGTGCTGGGCGAGCGGCAGCTCGGCATAGACCACCGGCTGAGTGCTGCGGGCACGCAGCGAGCTCACAAAGGCGCGCGCCGCCTGCACCGGGACGAGGACGTCGTTGCGGCCCTGCACGACGAAGAACGGCGGCGCGAACTCATGGACCCTCGAGATGGGCGAGGCGGCGGTGAAGTCCTCGAGGGCGGGCTCCTGGAAGACGTAGCGCTCCAGGACCGGCGTCAAGTTGGCATTGGCGATCTTGTTGGCGTCCACGAAGTCGTAGACGCCGTAGAGCGGTATGCAACCTGCAGCCGTCGTGTCCTCGTCCTCGTAGCCGGGCTGCCAAGCCGGGTCATTGGCTGTAAGCGCCAGGAGCGCCGCAAGATGGCCGCCGGCAGAACCACCTGACACGAACACGAGGCTCGGATCGCCTCCGTAGTCGGCTATGTGGCGCTTGACCCATAAGAGCGCCAGCTTGCAATCGAGAATGTGGCGTGGCCAGCGCGCCTTCGGGCTCAGGGCGTAGTTGGCGGTCACGCACACATAGCCGCGCTCGGCGAGGTACTCGAGCATCGGGATGCCCTGCTCGCGCTTGTCCCCCATCACCCAAGTCCCGCCGTGGAAGTACAAGAGCACGGGGGCGGCCGTCGTCCTCCCGGGGCCCGCCTTGCGATAGATGTCGAGACGGTGGGCTCGTTCGGCACCCTCGGCGTAGGCGATGTCCCGAAGTCGCTCCACACCACGCGGGCGGATCGGCAGTGCCACCACCACGCGGCGGACGTCCTGCGCGCTCCAGCTCAATCGCGCTGCGACCGCGCCCGCGTCCAAAAGTGCCGCTTCGAAGCAGCGGCGGGACCGCAAGCCCGAGGCGAACTGTGCCGCCAGCCCCGCACACGCCAGCACGGCCAGCGCCAAGCCTGCCCAGCCCGGCGCGTTCGCGAACCCACCCGCAAGACCGCAAGCGACAGTCGCGGCGACGACGACCACAGCCAGCTGCAAAGGCGCCTCGCCGACGATCCAGCTCGGCACGAAGGAGAGGGCCGAACCCACCGCCCCGCGCAACGGCACGAGGGCGCTGAGGGAAAGTACGACGGCGACGACACCGACGGCGAGGCACGCCCAGTCCATTTTCGCATGCTATCGACAAGCACCCCGGGGCCTCCGCCCTGGGCTCGGCTCAGGCCGCTAGCTCGTCCACCTCCGCGTCGGACTCGTCAGAACGATCGTGCACGAAGAACCCGAGGAACAGCCCGGCGATGGAGACCACCGCCGCCAGGAGGATCGCCACGTGGAAGCCGGACATGAACGAGGTCCTGCATCCGGCGTCGATGGCGCTCTGCAGGGCGGGCGGGGCACCGGCCACCCGCGGCGCCACACCCTGGCCGACGAGCTGCTGGGCACACCGGAACTGGCTCGCGATCGTGGCGGGCACGCCGCTCGAGGTGAGCTTGGAGATGAGGGTGTCGCCGACCCGGTGGTGAGCACCGATCCGAGCACGCTCGTGCCGAGGAGCAAGTCGGGAGCCGCGCCGGCGGACTGAGACGGTCTAGGCGCCGCCGCGCCGGCGGTCTGAGCCAGTCGGGACTTTCGGCCCTAGGGTTCCCGTCACGCCGCAGCCAGAATGCGAGGGGGAGGTGGGGACCGTGGGTGACACGGCAATTTCCGGGGGGTTCAACTTGCTCGCAGCTCTGGTGCACCTCGGGGGCACGGGCAAGTACATCAGCTGGGGCGCCGTCCAGATCTCGCTCGCGAACCTGATCGTCATCCTGGTGATGATCGTCATGCTGGTCGCTGCGATCGTGCTGCCCTTCCCGAGACACGAGACGAGGCGGAAGTGAGCGCGCCGGCTGTCGACTCGCTCGCCGCCAGCACGGAGAAGGGGACGTGGACGGGGAAGCTACGCGAGAGAGCGGTCGAAGCGCTCCCGCCCGACCGCCTGCTCCCGGATCGCCAACCGGCTTACGTCGCCTCCTGGGCTTACGTCTTTGGAGCCTTGACGATCGGGGCGTTCATCGTCGTGCTGCTGTCGGGGGCCGTGCTGGCCGTCGAAGGCCCTGCATGGTGGCACAAGTCCAACGCCGGGCTGTTCGTGAACTCGACCCATCTGTGGGGCACCGAGTTCTTCTTCATGTTCATGGTCGTGCACCTTTGGGCCAAGTTCTTCATGGCCGCCTGGCGCGGCCGGCGCAAGGCGACGTGGATCACCGGGGTGATCGCGTTCGCCGTCTCCATCGGGACGGCTTTCACCGGTTATCTCTCGCAGCAGAACTTCGACTCGGAGTGGATCGGCACCCAGGCAAAAGACGGCATCAACTCCACCGGCGCCGGCGCTTTTTGGAATGTTCTCAATTTCGGCCAGATGCTGATGTGGCACATCGTGCTGCTGCCCCTGCTCGTCGTCCTCTTGATCGGGATTCACGTCCTGCTCGTGAGGCGCCGCGGCGTCGTCCCGCCTTTCGCTCCGACCCAAGCCCAGCTCGCCAAGGCCGGGCTCGCGCTCAGCGGGGCCGCCACGACCCCGGCAGCGGCGCCCCTGTTCGAGGAACTGCCATCACAGCAGGCGCTGGCCGGCTTGGTCGAGCCGAGGTTGCAGGAGCCACCGCCGGCAGAGCAACCGGTGACGACAGAACCCTCGGCGCAAGAGCCGACCTCGCAGGAGCCGTCAACTCCAGAACCGGTGGCCCAGACGCCAACCTTGCCGCAGCCGGCGCCTGACGCGCCGGCTGCGAAGGAACCGCCGGCACCCGAACCGGCGGCACAGGAGTCCTTGTGGCACCTGCCAGAGGACGAGTCATGAGCACCAGCCCAGCTGCCCAGCCCCGTGCCCACCGGGTCCGGCGCTTCCGGCCGGACCGCGACGTCGTCGAGTGGCAGGGCGCGTACCGGCGCTACGACGTTATGAAAGAGGTCTTCGTCTGCTTCCTGGCCGTCCTCATTCTCGTCGTCGCCTGTGCCATCGTGTTCTCGTCGCCCGACGATCCTCCGGTGACCATCAAGTCCTGGTCGAATGCCGCACCGGTGGACTTCGCCCAGACTGCGATGACCGAGCTCGACGGGACGAGCGCGCTCGCGACCTATGGGCCGCCCTACACCGACACCAAAGGCGTCAGCCAGATGCTCGGCCCCATCTCGCTCGAGCATGCCGTCGGAGTCAGGATCCCGATCGACACCGCCAAGGTCTTCGTGTTGGACCCGCTTGCGACGCTGCCGAACCGCCCGCTCCTCGACGCCGCCCTTTCAAGGTATGAAGGCGCTTCACCGGGGCAACAGGCGAAATGGGACGCTGCCTACGAGACCGTCGTCGCGGACGCCACCTTCTCGAGCGGCAAGCTCCTCGTGAAGAGCGGTCCTTACGGCCCGGTCGCCAGCCTCATCAGCAACCTCGAGTCGATGGCTCAGACCGGGGCCCTCGACGGTGCTCTCCTCGCGTCGCCCCAGCTGTACGCGACGAATTACACCAACCCCTTGCTGTTCATCGCCGGCGGCACCTACATGGCGGACCTGGCCGCCCAGCGCCATCTCCAGGGAAGCCAATGGGGAATGATGAACGAGACCGGGAACTATCCCGGGCAGGCGTGGCTCTGGCTGTACACCCTGTGGTACCAGGTGCCTCCGATGAAGACCTCCTCCAACGGCGACGTGGAGGTGTGGGCGATCATGATGGCGCTCACCTTGGCCCTGGCCCTGCTGCCGTTCATCCCGGGCCTGAGATCCGTCCCGCGCTGGGTGGGCGTCTACCGCCTGATCTGGCGCTATCACTACCGCTCACTCGGTCCCGAGGCGCTTTCGCAGCTGCCTCCCGGTCGCCAGTCGCCTCGCCAGTAACCTCGAGTTGTACTCGAGGGAGGGTCAAATGGCTCTACGTGTGTTTCTGGTCGACGACCATGAGATCGTCCGCAACGGCCTGCGGTCGATGCTGGAGTCCAACGGCGACATCGAGGTCGTCGGCGAGGCGGGCACGGCGGCAGAGGCGATCTCGCGAGGCATCGCCCTCGGGCCCGACGTGGCCGTGCTCGACATTCGGCTTCCTGACGGAGACGGGATCGAGGTCTGCCGCGAGTTGCGCTCACGGTTGCCCGACGTCCAGTGCCTGATGTTGACATCGTTCGCTGACGACGAAGCCCTCTTCGCCGCCATCATGGCCGGGGCGTCCGGCTACGTCCTCAAGCAGATCCGGGGCAGCGACCTGGTCGACGCCGTGCGCCGGGTGGGCCGGGGCGAGTCCCTCATCGACCCTTCGATGACAAAGCGCGTCTTCGACAGGCTTCGCGACGGGCCTGTCCGCGACGAACGGCTCGACCGGCTTTCGGACCAGGAGCGGCGCGTTCTCGACCTCGTCGCCGAGGGCCTGACGAACCGCCAGATCGCCGACCGCCTCTACCTGGCCGAGAAGACCGTGAAGAACTACGTCTCGAGCATGCTCTCCAAGCTCGGGATGGACCGGCGCAGCGAGGCCGCCGCCTACGCGGCCAGGCTGTCGGAACGCCAGAGCGCGCGAGAAGCGGCGCGGCGGGCCGACGGGGGCGGCTTCGGGGCCCCTTCCTAGAGCGGGACCCGCTCGTCGCCGACAGCGGCCTAGATGCCGAAGCGAGCTTGGCGCACCGCCCGCTGCGCCTCCTCGGCGCCGCTCAGAGCGACTCTCGCCACCTGGGCACGGCCGTAGAGGAAGAGCACGAGCTCCTGGGGGCCCCCGCTGAGCACGGCACCGGGCTCGCCCCGGTGAGCGACGATCCTCTCGCCGTCCGGCCGCTCCAGCTCCAGCCCGGCACCTTGCAGCTTGCGGGTCATCATCTTGGACCAGCGACCGAGGCTGGCCCAGAAAGCTCCGTCGAGCTGCGGGTCGTTTCTCGCCTCCCAGTCTGGCGCCGCCCTGCGCACGTCCTCTGTGTGCACGAAGAACTCGACGAGGTTGACGAGATCGTCCACCGGCCGCCACAGCAGCGGCGGCCCCGAGCGCACCCTGGCCACCAGGCCGACATAGCCGTAGGTCCGCAGCGCCGCCTTCATCGAGCTGGCGGTCAGCTTCGCGAACGTGCCGCCCAGCACGATGCCCGGTGCCGCCAGGGGACGGCGCTCGCGCACGAAAAGGTGGGCGGCGAGATCCCTCGTCAGCCAGCCCTCGCAAAGCGTCGGCGCCCCTGGGCCGGAGCGGATCAGCGCGTCGCAAAGTCCGGACCGTTCCCATCGGGCGAGGTGGGCTGGAGGCGTGGTGGTCACTCCCCCGCCGCCCGGACGAGCCGGACGGCAACCCGACCGCCGCAGCTCAACTGGGATCGGCCCGACAGGGTGCCAGCATCATGGCCCACAAGGTAGGAAGCTAACGCCTTCGCCGCCGTACGAGTGCGTCGCGACCCCGGGCGGCCGTGGTAAGCAGGCCTCATGGGAAAGGTCCAAGTCTCCGCGGGGCGAGTGATCGAGGCACCCGCCGAGGTCGTCTACGGATACCTTGCCGACATGGAGCAGCATCGCCGGTTCCTCCCCCCGGCCTTCTCCGATCTCGAGCTCGAGTCCGGCGGGGTGGGTGCGGGCACGGTCACGCGCTTCAAGCTCACCGCCGGCGGGCGGACGCGTGAGTACCGGATGCAGGTGGCCGAGCCTGAGCCCGGTCGCGTCCTCACCGAGTCGGACACCAACTCGAGCCTCGTCACGAGCTTCACCGTTGAGCCCCAAGGCGCCGCCTCCTCGCGCGTCACCATCTCCACGACCTGGGACGGCGCCGGAGGCATCGCTGGGTTCTTCGAGCGGATGTTCGCTCCCCGCGCCATGCGCGGCCTGTACCTGGACGAGCTCGAGCGCTTGAACACCTACGCGCGCGAGCAGGCGTCGTCCGGTCCCGCCGCCCAGAGCCCGCCCGGCTGAGAGCGGAGCCTTCAGCCCGGCAACGCTCCCCGGCGCTCGGCGACGTTCGCCTCGTGCACGAGCAGCCAGTCCTTCATCCACAGGCCGCCGCCGTAACCGACGAGGCTGCCGTCGGAGCCGATGACGCGATGGCAAGGAAGCACTATCGCAAGCGGGTTCTTGTTGTTCGCCATGCCGACCGCGCGGCTGGCCTTCGGGTTCCCGATCCTCGCCGCGACCGACCCGTAGCTCTCGGTCGTCGCATAGGGGATGTCGGCCAGCGCCCACCAGACCCGGAGCTGGAAGTCCGTCCCCTTCGGGGCCAATGGCAGGTCGAATCGTGTCAGTTCTCCGGCGAAATAAGCCTCGAGCTGCTGGACGGCCTTTCTGAGCGGGGCGCACGCAGAGGCCGTGGCCGACACCCCGTCGGGGACGGGGAAGCTCCCGGGCAGGTGAAGCTCGCCCAGGCCCGAGTCGTCTGCGACGAGAAGGATGTCACCGATCGGCGACGGGCAAATGGTCCAGGAAATGACAGGTTCTGTGACAGCAGTGGGCCGTCCGGCACCAGCCGGTCTGGCGGCTGCCGCCTTCGCGATGAGGCTCATGCTGCTCGCTCCTTTCCCACCGTCTGGCGGCGGTCGTCGGTTTCCCGCCCCGAGCTGTTCGGGGCGGACCACAAGTACTGCAGGGCATATGAACGCCACGGCCGCCATGCCTCGGCCATCGATGCGGCGCTGGCGGGGTCACCCGGAAGGCTGCGGGACTCCATGGCTCGCCTGACACCGAGATCGCTCGGCAGAAAAGCGTCGGGGTCGCCGAGGGCGCGGAGCCGGATGTAGGCCACGGTCCACGGCCCGATGCCGGGAATGGCCAGCAGACGCTCGGCGACGGCGTCCCGGTCGGCGCCCGCGTCGAGGACCACCTCTCCGGAGGCGAGCGCGGACGCGAGCCCGATCACGGCCCTCGCCCGGCCGGCCGGCATCGGCAGCTGCTCAGGAGCCAGCGCTGCGATCGCGTCCGCACTCGGAAACAGATGCGTGAGCGAACCGGAATCCTCCCCCAGCTTGCGCCCGTGCTCGGCGGCGAGACGGCCGGCGAGCGTCCGGGCGCCGGCGACACTGACTTGTTGACCGAGGACCGCCCGCAAGGCCAGCTCGTCGCCGTCCACGTGCCCTGCCGTCCTGAGACCCGGCAAGACCCTCACGGCCGGGCCGAGCACAGGGTCGGAGCCGAGGGCCTCGACGACGGCGACCGGATCGGCATCGAGATCGAACAGGCGGCGCAATCGGCGGACGGCGGCCGTGAGATCGCGCACGTCCTCGAGGGCGAGCAGGCATCGCAGGTAGCCCTGAGCGCCGCTGTCGACACCGACCTCGGCGAGAGCGGTCCCGTGCGGCAACGAGAGCGTCCGGCGGTAACGCTCCAGATCGCCTTCCTCGACTCCAGGGACCGCCCGGGCGGCGAGGAAACCGAAGAGCTGGGCGGGCTGGAACGGGGAACGATAGGCGAGCCTGAGAGCGACGGTCCCGGGTGCGGCCCACGAGGCGCCGCGTGCCCCGCGCCGGGCGACGGCACGGGCCCTGAGCGCCGTCGGCGCAAATGCGAAGACCTCCTGCATCGTCTCGTTGAATTGCCGGACGCTCGAGAAACCGGCCGCGAAGGCGATCTCGGCGGCACGCAGTCGTGTCGTCTCGAGCAGGATCCGCGCCGTCTGGGCACGCTGAGCCCGGGCGAGGGCGAGCGGGCCCGCTCCCACCTCTGCGGTCAGCAGCCTGTTGAGGTGCCGCTCGCTGAAGCCGAGCCGCCGCGCCAGCCCTGGAACGCCGTCACGGTCAACCACGCCGTCCGCGATCAGCCGCATGGCACGGCCGACGACGTCGGCACGACGGTCCCATTCCGGCGAGCCGGGGGTGGCGTCCGGCAGGCAGCGCTTGCACGATCGAAAGCCCGCCCGCTGGGCCGCGGCTGCGGTCGGGAAAAAGCGAACTCTCGCCGGCCGGGCGGGCGGTGACGGGCAGCTTGGCCGGCAGTAGATCCCCGTCGAGGTGACAGCGACGAAGAAGACTCCGTCAAAGCGCGAGTCGCGGCTGCACACCGCCAGGTAGCGGGCTTCGTCGTCGAGCGGCGCCGATGTTGCGGGTTGCGCCGTGTTGGTCGTCGTCTCGGCCATGTGTCGAGTCTGCCAGGCGGCCGGCCGCCAGTCTGGCGGAAATCGGACAGAACCGTGAAGGCCCAGCCGAAGGGAGACGACCACGGCGTGGTGCGACCAAACTCAGAACTGCCGGCGCTCTGCTGCCAGCGATTCTGTCGGGTACTTATGATGCCGCCATGGACGACCTGCGCCCGCCCGAGTGACGGCCAGGCCAGCGCTCGAGAACCGCCGGCTCCGGACCCATACTGTTTGGCTGAGACGAGGAGGTCCCGCGATGCCGCTGCACCAGCACACGACCGAGCCCGGAGCTGACGACGAGCTGAGCTTCCGGCCGCAGTTCGCCCAGCATGGCGAAATCGGCGAGGTCCCCCGGCTGCGGCTCGCGGAGAAGGGAATGCCTCCCCGGACGGCTTTCCAGATCATCCACGACGAGCTGATGCTGGACGGCAACGCCCGGCTCAACCTCGCCACGTTCGTGACGACCTGGATGGAGCCAGAGGCCGAGACGCTCATGGCCGAATGCGCCTCGAAGAACATGATCGACAAGGACGAGTACCCCCAGACCGCCGAGATCGAGCGGCGGTGCGTGAACATCCTCGCCCGCCTCTGGCACGCAAAGGGCTCCAGCGCCACGGGGTGCTCGACGACCGGTTCCAGCGAGGCGTGCATGCTCGGTGGCCTCGCCCTCAAATGGCGCTGGCGGCAGCGGCGCATCCACGCCGGGCTCCCGGCGGAGCGGCCGAACCTCGTCATGGGAGCCAACGTCCAGGTCTGCTGGGAGAAGTTCTGCCGCTACTTCGACGTCGAAGCTCGCCTCGTCCCCGTCGGCCCCGAAAAGGCCCATCTCACCGCCGAGAGCGCCGTCAAGGCCTGCGACGAGAACACGATCGGGGTCGTGGCCATCCTCGGGTCCACCTACGACGGGGCTTACGAGCCGGCGGCCGAGATTGCCGCCGCGCTCGACGAGCTCGAGAACGGGGGTGGCCCTTACGTGCCGATGCATGTGGACGGGGCGTCCGGGGGCCTCGTGGCTCCGTTTCTCGACACGCAGCTGCACTGGGACTTCAGGGTGCCGCGGATCCAGTCCATCAACGTCTCGGGTCACAAATTCGGGCTCGTCTACCCGGGCGTCGGCTGGATCCTCTGGCGTGATGACGAGGCCCTGCCCGACGAGCTCGTCTTCAAGGTCAATTACCTCGGCGGCGAGATGCCGACCTTCGCGTTGAACTTCTCCCGGCCGGGAGCCCAGGTCGTGGCGCAGTACTACAACTTCCTGCGGCTCGGCGCCGAGGGCTACCGGGAGGTCCAGGCCGCCTGCCGGGACACGGCGCAGTGGCTGGCGGGCGAGATCGAACGGCTCGGCCCGTTCACGCTCGTCTCCAGGGCCGAAGGGATCCCGGTGTTCGCCTTCCGCCTCACAGAGGACCTTCCCTACAGTGTCTATGACATCTCCGAGGCGCTGCGCGCCTGGGGCTGGCTCGTCCCCGCCTACAGCCTGCCTCCGGCGCTCGAGGACGTGTCCGTGCTGCGCGTCGTCGTCCGCAACGGCTTCAGCCGGGATCTCGCCAGGATGCTCCTGGACGACCTCGGAAAGGTCATGCAGAGCTTGGCCACCTCGGGCGTGTCCCAGCGGGGACGGACAAAGGAGAAAGAGAGCTTCCACCACTGAACCCCCGGCCCGCTCGCCACCGGGTCACGGCGCCTTCTTGTGCCCGGGGGCGGCCCTTTTCGTGTCGCGAGATGCTCCGGGTCATCCCCCGCCGGCGAACACCGCCTGGTTACCATCGGTCCACGCTCGATGAAAAAGGGAGTCCAATGGACCCGAACGTCACACCCGAGGTGGAGATCCGCACGAGTGCCCGGCGCCGCAAGACCGGGGTCGCCTTCTGGGAAGGCGGCCGCGTTGTCGTCGTGGTGCCAGAACGCATGTCGCGCGCGGCACGAGACGTGTTCGCCGAGCAGTTGGTCAAGCATCTGCTGCGACGCTCTGGGCGCCGTCACGCCTCAGACGCCGGGCTCGAGGCGCGTGCCGCCCTCCTCGCGGACCGGTACCTCGGCGGCGTCCGGCCGTCCTCGATCCGCTGGTCCACCCGCCAACAGCGGCGATGGGGATCCTGCTCGCTGCATTCGCGGGAGATCCGCATCGCCTCCCGCCTCCAGACGGTCCCCGAGTGGGTTCTCGACGGCGTGATCGTCCACGAGCTCGCCCATCTCCTCGAGGCCGGACACACGGCGCGCTTTCACGAGCTCGCCAACCGCTATCCCCGCCAGGCCGAGTCGCACACCTACCTCGACGGTTTCGGCCACGGCCTGACGACCGCCGGGTTCCCCCTGAGCGGCGAGCAGGGGGCCGGAGCCGACGAGCAGGGCGCCGACGGCGTCGCCGCCTGCGTTTGGTGACCCGGCCGGGAGCTGTTTCCGGTTACAGATCCGTTCCAAGACGGCCTGGCCCGGCACTTCACGCGGTCGGGTAACTACGATCCGGATCGACGCCCAGGTTGGCCTGACCCTGACGGCGGGCATGGCGTGCAGGGCTGCGCCACGAACGCCACGAAGGTCTTCGACCATACACTCGGCGGCAGGACTCTCGAAAGGAGCTCGCCCCATCGGTTCTGTGCAACCGGCTAGGTGTGGGGTCGCCGTGGCGGAACGACGGCCTTCTGAGTGCATGCCGAGCTGGTCCGCCTGATGTTCCACTCCTCGGCGAGCGGTAACGGCCCGATCGCCCGCGTGGTCTCGCGCACCCGCGAGGCGATGGAGCCCCTCCCGTTGGATGGCAGCGCGATCAGCTCGTCTCCGGACACAGCTCCGGAGATGGCGGTCCGCTTGAGCACGATGCGCCGCCGGCTCGGCCTGGCAACTCTGTTGCTGGTCCTGTTCCTCACTTTCATGGACAACACGGTGATCAGCGTCACCCTGGCGAATGTTCAGTCGACGCTGCACACCGGCATCAGCCAACTGCAGTGGGTGATCAACGGTTACGCGCTCGTCTTTGCAAGCTTCATGCTGCTGTTCGGCACGCTCGGGGACCAGCTGGGCCGCAAGAAGATAATGCT
Organism: Acidimicrobiales bacterium; assembly: GCA_050015255.1. Taxonomy (GTDB): domain Bacteria; phylum Actinomycetota; class Acidimicrobiia; order Acidimicrobiales; family Bog-793; genus Fen-455. Next base: position 17,197 of record JBEKBT010000022.1, on the reverse strand, counting down.
GTCGGGCGTTGTCTTGTTCTGTGCCGGCTCGGTGGTCGCCGCCTTGGCTGCGAACGCCGATGCCCTGATCGGCGGGCGGGTCATCATGGGACTCGGCGCTGCGGCCTCCGAGCCCGGCACCCTCTCGATGATCCGCCACCTCTACCCCGAAAGACGCGCACGCGCGAAGGCGCTCGGGATCTGGGCGGGTGTGTCTGGCCTTGCCCTCGCCATGGGACCGTTGATCGGTGGCGTGCTGGTCGGGCTCTACTCGTTCCGGGCCGTCTTCTGGTTCAACCTGTTCTTCGGCCTGGTCGCGCTCGTGGGCGCGGCGGCGATCCTGCCCGAGAGTGCGAACAAGATCCGCTACCGACTGGACTTCGCGGGCTTCCTTCTCGGGGCCGGCTCCTTGGCGGCCGCCTCCTTCGCCATCATCCAGGGCGAGACGACGGGCTACAGGAACACGAGGATCGACATCCTCTTCGCCGCCGCCTTCGCCCTCGCCGTCTTCTTCGTGTTCTATGAGCGCGCCGTGCCCCACCCCATCCTCGACGTCTCGTTCTTCAAGCGTTCCGCCTTCGCCGGCTGCAGCGTGGTCGCGTTCTGCACATACTTCGGCACGTTCTCCATCTTCTTCTTCGTGGCCCTGTACCTCCAGGACGTGGGGACGAGCACGGGCTATGGGACCGCGCTCGACTTCGCGCCGATGGCTGCAGCGATGATCATCGCCTCCGTGTTCGCCGGACGTTGGGTAGCGAGATCGGGCCCGAGGCTGCCCATGACAGTTGGCTGCGCGCTTGCAGGAATTGGCATCATCCTGACCGAAGTCGTCTTGACCCCGAACTCGGGCCTGTCGACTCTGGGCTGGACGCTCCCTATCGCAGGGGTCGGTTTCGGCATCGCGATCGTTCCGGTCACCTCCACTGCCCTGTCGGTTCTCCCCGCCGAGAACTCGGGCATGGCCGCATCTGCCACCAACACGAGTCGCGAGCTCGGGGCCGTCGCAGGTGTGGCGGTCCTCGGATCAATGGTCAACGGCCAGCTCATCTCCAGCCTGATCCTTCAGCTCGACCTGCTCGGCATCCCGAAGTCCTTCCAGAACACGGTCATCGCCGCGGTGACGACCGGGACCTTCAACTCCCAGGCCAGGCAGTTCAGAGGAACCCCAGCGATCACCAAGATCGTGCACGAGGTGATCCAGGCCGCCTACGTCGCCTTCGGCCACGGTCTGGACGCCGCGCTCTCGGCGGCAGGGGCAATGATGCTCGCGTGCGCGATCGTCGCCCTCTTCACGATGCGGCGTGGCCGGGTGCGGGCCGCGGCCGAGTTGAACATCGCCTCGGGCGCCTGAGCCCCGCGGCGTCGGGAGACCCGGAGACACCTCGGCGGCAACGGGCGAAAGCTGTCGCCCGGCTCGGGTCATGACCACCGCTACGCTTGGCAAACGAAGTTGCACGGCGTCGTCGTGAACCAGATGGTGCACACCGGTTGGAGGATGTCTGGCTGAGCCAAGCGGCCGAGCCGAGCTCGGCGACAAGAAGCCCAAGACCACCCTCGCACGCGACCGGGCGGCCGGCCCCCGCTCTTCGGGACGCGCAGGTCCGCCCCTGCCACGAATTCTCGCCGGCCCCGCCCTGCGCTATGTCGTGCGCCGGATCCTGCTCTCGATCCCGGTGGTGTTGGGCGTGGTCGTCGTCACGTTCCTGCTCTTGCGGCTCATACCCGGCGACCCGGCCCGCACCTTGCTCGGGCCTCACGCGCCGAACTCGGCGATCGTCGCGCTTCGCCGCCAGCTCGGCCTCGACGAGCCGATCTGGCGCCAGTTCTGGGCCTACTTCTACGGCCTTGTTCACGGCAACCTCGGGACCTCGATCTACTACCAGGCCCCCGTCACCTCGGTCGTCGCCCCTTGCCTGCCCTTGACAGCGTCCCTCGTGCTCGTCGCGACGCTGTTCGCAGTGATCATCACGGTTCCGGCCGCAGCCCTCGCCGCCACTCACCAGGATCGGCCCGCCGACCACGCCGTGCGCCTGTTCTCGCTGATGGGGCTCGGGATGCCCTCGTTCTGGTTGGGCATCATCCTCATCGTGTTCTTCTCGGTCGACCTGCACTGGTTCCCGGTCGGGGGCTACGGCACGACCTTCTGGCAACACGTGCGTTCTCTGGTCTTGCCCGGACTCTGCGCAGCCTTTGGCGTCGTCCCGGTGCTCATCCGGAGCCTGCGAGTCGGCATGCTCGAGGTGCTCAGGGCCGACTTCGTCGCGACCGCCCGCGCGAAGGGACTGCGCCCGTCGCGCGTGACCTTTGTGCACGTCGCCCGTAACGCCCTCATCCCGACCGTCAACCTGCTCGGGATAAACATCGCCTACCTGGTCGGCGGCACGGTCGTGATAGAGCGAGTCTTCGGCCTGAACGGGCTCGGCAACGCCATGTTGACCGCCATCGACGTCCGCGATTTCCCCGTCGTGCAGAGCATCACGCTCATCTACGCCCTGGGCGTGATCGCCGTGATCTTGATAACCGATCTCGTCACGGCGCGGCTCGATCCGAGGATCAGGCTCAAGTGAGCACGACGATGGCGCCGTCGTTCCAGCCGGTCGAGACCGGCCAAGAGGTCGCTCGCCGCCCGTCGTTCGGTTCGCGGGTGCTCCACAGCCCGACTTTCATGGCGGGCGCCGTCATGACGGCCACGATGGTTACCCTCGTGCTCTTGTCCCCGGTCATCGGTCGCTACAGCCCGGTGGCACTGGACCCCCTGCACGCGCTCTCGGGCCCGAGCGCGCTTCACTGGCTCGGGACCGACGAGCTCGGCCGCGACACCTGGTCGCGCCTTTTGTACGGCGGGCGCACCGACCTGCAAGTCGGCGTCCTCGCGGTGGTCTTCCCCTTCTGCTTCGGCGTGTTCATCGGCACGGTGTGCGGCTATGCCGGCGGCCTGCTGGACACGATCATCATGCGGATCGTGGACGTCGTGCTGGCCTTTCCCTTCTATGTCTTGATCATCGCCCTCGTGTTCGCCGTCGGCGTGGGAACCCACGGTATCTACATCGCCTACGGGCTCACCGACTGGGTCGTCTACGCCCGGACCACGAGGAGCGCGACCATGATCGCCCGCAAGCTCGACTGGGTGGCCGCGGCGGAGGGTGGCGGCATATCCAGGGCGCGAGTGCTGTGGCGCCACATCTTGCCCAACACCATCACGCAGGCGATCGTCTATGTGATGTCCGACATCGTGATCGTGATCCTGGTCGTCGTCGCCCTCGGCTACCTCGGGCTCGGGATCCAGCCTCCCGCGCCGGACTGGGGATCGATGATCTATGACGGCCAGAACTTCCTCCAGACCGATCAGTGGATGGCCGTCTTCCCGGGACTGGCCGTAGTGTTCACGGGCATCGGGCTGTCGCTGCTCGGCGATGGGCTCGCTGACGTGTTGCGGCCCGAATGACTCCTCTCTTGGAGGTCGAGGACCTCGTCGTCGAGATGCGGCGCCACGGGGCGGCGTTCCGGGCTGTGGACGGCGTCTCTTTCTCGCTCGAGCGCGGCGGTGCCCTCGCGATCGTCGGCGAGTCAGGATGCGGCAAGAGCATCACCCTGCGGGCGATCATGGACTTGCTGCCAAGCGGAGGACGGCTCGTGTCGGGCCGGGTGGTCGTCGACGGCGTCGAGCTGGAGGCGGACAACCGGGGCCGCGGACGCGGCCACCACCAGCGCGAACGCATGTCGATCATCTTCCAGGACGCCCTGAGCGCTCTCAACCCGGTCGCGACCGTCGGGAACCAGATCGCCGAGGCCCCGCGGCACGTCCTCGCCCTCGGTAGGAACGCCTCGCGGGAAAGGGCGATCGAGCTCCTGCGCCTCGTAGGGATCCCCGATCCGGAGCGTCGCTACCATGCCTACCCCCATGAGCTGTCCGGAGGCACCCGCCAGCGGGTCATGATCGCGATCGCCTTGTCCTCTGAGCCGGCCATCTTGTTGTGCGACGAGCCGACGACCGCCCTCGACGTCACGATCCAGACTCAGATCCTCGCCCTCCTTTGCGAGCTTCGCGAAGCGCGCGGGCTGTCGCTGGTCTTCGTCACCCACGACCTCAGCGTCGTGAGCCAGGTCGCCGAGCAGCTCGCCGTCATGTACACGGGTCGCCTCGTCGAGACCGGGCCCACCGAGATCGTCCTCGGCGCGCCGAGGCACCCCTATACGGCCGGGTTGCTGGGCGCGGCGCTCGACGTCGACACCCCAGAGCGCGAACCGATCGCCATCCCGGGATCGATCCCGGATCCGCTCCGGCTTCCGAGCGGCTGCACCTTCCATCCCCGCTGCCGGTTCGCGACGCCCGATTGCGTCACGACCGACGTCCGGCTCGAGCCGGTTGGCCCCGACCAAGAGGCGGCCTGCCTTCACTCCGACGCGCTCGCGGCCGCACTGGCCGATGCCGGCCGTGACTGAGGCGGCGTCGCTGTCCGGCGCGTCGCCGTTGTCCGGCGCATCGCCGCTGTCCGGCGCGTCGCCGCTGTCCGGCGCATCGCCCCTGTCGGGCGCGGCGTCAGCCTCCGACGCCCTCCTCGAGGTCGACAACGTCTCGGTGAGCTTCCATGTCGAGCACGGCCGCGTGCTTCGAGCCGTGGATACCGTCAGCTTCCAGGTGGCCAAAGGCGAAGTACTCGGCCTCGTCGGCGAGTCCGGGTGTGGCAAGACCACCGTCGCCAAGTGCATCGTGGGCCAGATCACCCCTAACGCGGGAGCGGTGCGCCTCGAGGGTCGCGAGCTCGGCCCGAAGCGAACCGCCGAGGACCGGCGCGCGATACAGATGATGTTCCAGGACCCGTACTCGTCGCTCAACCCCCGCATGAGCGTGCGTCAAGTGCTGAGCGAGCTCTTGGGGGTGCACCGGATCGTGCCACGAGCCGGCATCGAGGATCGCTGCAGAGAGCTGATGGCCCTCGTCGGTCTCCCGCCCGACGCCCTGGGTGGCCTGCCGAGCCAATTCTCAGGAGGTCAGCGACAGCGGATCGCGATCGCCCGGGCGCTGGCAGTCGAGCCGCGCGTCATCATCGCCGACGAGCCCGTCTCGGCGCTGGACGTCTCGGTGCAGGCCACGATCCTCCGGCTCTTTGAGGACCTGGGCAGCCGCCTCGGCCTCACGATCGTGTTCATCTCGCACAACCTCGCCGTCGTGCGCCACTTGAGCCGCCGCGTGGTGGTCATGTATCTCGGCCGGATCGTGGAGGAGGGCGGTCGCGAGTCGGTCTTCGGCGACCCGCGCCATCCCTACACGCGCGCCCTGCTCGAGGCGGCCCCGCGCCTGCACCAGACCGAGCTCGTCCGGCCCGTGGTGAGGGGCGAGCCACCGAGCCCGATCGACATCCCTGCCGGCTGCTCGTTTCATCCCCGCTGCCCGCGCGCCGAAGAGGTGTGCAGCCAGGTGCGACCGCTTCTCGAGAGCGTCGGCACCGGTGACGAGCACCTGGCAGCATGTCATTTCCGCGGGGAGGCGTCGCCGCGCTTTAGCAACGGGGCGCCCCCGACCTACCGAGACGAGGCGCCTTTCGGCGCCCTGGAGGGCCCGTGACCAGTCCGGCCAACCCGCTGCTTGATCCGCCGCTCATCACGCCGGACCGCCTCGAACGGCTCGAGGGCGCCATCGCTTCCCTGTTCGAGACCCGACTCGACGTCGTCCTTCCCCAGGCCGAGGCTGTGTTACCGCTCGAGGCGGCAGCGCGCAGTCTCGGCCGAAGCGACCTCACCGTCCTGAACCTCGACACGAGCCCATATGGCACCACCATGGGGCGCTGGTTGCAGGAGACCGGCGCAAGCGTCATCGGGATCGCCCCCGAGCCCCATGAAGCCGTCAGGCCGGAGGCGGTCAAAAGGACGCTCAGCGAGCACCCCGACATCTCGGTCGTCAGCTTCGTCCATGTCGAGGCCGCGAGCGGAGTGCGCAACGACGCTGCGGCCATATCTGGCCTAGCTCACGAGCACGGCGCCCTCATCGTGATCGACCTCGTCGCCTCGATCGGGGCGCACGAGGTCCGCCTCGACGAATGGGGCGCCGACATCGCTGTCATCGGACCGCAGAAGGCCTTGGCAGGTCCGGCCGGGATCTCGATCGCCGCAGTGAGCGGCCGCGCCTGGCAGGCGATGGCCGACAACCCCGGCGCACCGCGAAACTCGCTGCTCTCGCTGCTCGACTGGAAGGAGCGATGGCTCGACTCGGACAAGAGCGCCATTCCCGGAACGCCGGCGCCACTCGAGATCATCGCCCTCGAGGCCGCCATCGAGCGGGTCTTGACCGAGGGCTTGCAGCACGTGCAGCTCCGCCATCGAGCGTCCGCGGCCGCCAGCCGCTCTGGCGCGCGGGCCCTCGGCCTGACGCCGTTCGCAAACGACAGCGACGCCGCCGCAGTGGCGACAACCCTCCGCGCGCCGGCCGGCCTCGATGCCCGCGCCTTGGTCGAACGGGCGCGCGCCGGAAGCCTTGTGGCGATCTCGCCCGGCTTCGGCAAGCTGGCCGGGACCGTCCTGCGGATCGACCACACCGGCCAGCGCGCCCGCCTCGGCGTCGTGCTCGAAGCCCTCGAAGCACTTGGCAGCGCCCTCGACGGCTACTCCCAACTGCACGGCTCGATCCGCGACGCCCTCGCAGCGGCAGAACAAGCCTGGACCGCCGAGGAGGACGGCGCTTTGCCCTAGGGACGCCTCTCCCAGGCTCGAGGCGGTTCGAGCCGGGCTGCGCGGGAAGCTCTATGCGTGCTCGGCGTCGACGAGCCGGGCACCGTTCTCGTGACGGGTGACTCCTCCGAGTGGCCTTCCATAGGCGGCCGCGCGCTCCGCCACGTCGAAGACCTTGGCGCTCCAACCGTGAGCGGCGAGCCATTCGGCGGCCTGCTCGGCATTGGCAGAACGCCAGAGCGCGACATAGTCACCCGGCCCGCTCGTGCCCTCGGGATGGGCCTCGCGCCAGGCCTCAAGGCGCCTCGAGCTCGCCAAGGTGAGACCCAGCCGGCTGCCCGGTGGCGACAGCGCGCCCGCGCGAACGACGAGCGAATCGCTCGCTTCCGGGGACAGGTAAGCGAGCAGGCCCTCGGCCACCCAGGCCACCCGCGCGCCGAGGTCCAGGCCCGCGTCGCAAAGCGCCCCGCCCCAGTCCTCGGCGAGATCTGCGGGCACGGCGATGAGCTCACAGGAAGGCTCCCAGCCTTCGTCGCGGATCACCCCCTCTTTGAAAGCCAGCACGCCGGGCAGGTCGAGCTCGAAGAGCCGGAGCTTGTCCGGCCAGGCCAACCGGAAGGCGCGGGCATCGAGGCCGGCGCCGAGGATCACCACCTGCCGCGCGCCACCGGCGCAGGCATCGAGCAGGAGATCGTCGAGGAAGCGGGTGCGGACCGTTATCCAGTCACCCAGGGCCTCGGGGAGCTGACGCTCCCCGGCACGCTCGACCCAGCGAGAGGAGCCCGCCGCGCGAAGGAAGCCGACCGCGAACGGATCGGCGAAGAGCCGGTCCGGGCGGGCCGTCTCAGTGGCACGGGCGGCGGCGACACCGAAAGCCGTCAGCGCGACGTCAGGCAGCGCAGACACGGCCCTTGGCGAGCTCTGGTCAAAGGCCGTATGCGGTCGGGTGCCTCGGCTCGTAGAGCAACATCTCCCCCGCGCCGGGCACCACGAGGGCTGTTGTCAGCCCGAAACCGTCGTCTCTGACCTCACGGGCGAACGTGGCGCCCCTGGCCGTCAGCTCGGCCACGGTCTTTTCGATGTCGTCGCAGATGAGAGAGATCTCATGGTGCTGGTGTGTCGACCATGTTTCTCCGTCACGCTCGCCCGAGCTCGGGTGCACCGCGAGCTCCGACGGCCCTGTCTTGTAGATGAGCCAGCCGCCGTGAGCGTCCACGCTCGGCCAACCGAGGACGTCCCGGAAGAAGGCCCGAGTCGCCTCGGCGTCGTCGGAGTAGACGAGGGTGTGCACGGCGGTGATCATGGCGCCACGGTAGACCACCGATAGGGCAGCTGCTGTCGGTGCTTCCGCCCGGGCCGGCCCAATCGGTCCAGGCCCGGAGCTGAAGCGCATGCACCGGGAACGAAGGGGGTAGGCTTGTCCGTGGTTCCCGGAGTGGAATCAGGAAGGGGGCTCGAACTCAAGCGTGCGAGACGAATTCCTATGCACCCCACGGGGTGACCAGAAGCCCGGCGGCACCTCTTAGACCCGAGGCTGGCACTCAGGAATCACGGCGACGGCGATGCGCCGGTAGGGGCATTACGCAGCGGCCAGAGCGCACAAAGCTCGCCTGAGGCCTCAAAGCTCCCGGAGACTCGACGGCCTTCTTGGGATGCAGACAACTGAACAGATGGGTGCCCGCTCCCCGACAAAGGGGCGGGCACTGTCGCGTCAATGGGCGCAGCCGCGAGTGACAGCGTTGAAGCTGCTGCCCGCCGGCGAAGCGAAGCTGCGGCCGCCGACGAAACGAAGCTGCGGCCGCGTCCTCAGGCTTCGGGCTGAGTCGGTGGCGCGGAACGCGTCCCCTTGGGCACGTAGTCGAAGAAACGGTTCGTCTCGCCGTTGGCCGTCCACTCCGCGCGCAGGCGCGTCCGCCGCTCGACCCGACGCAGTGCTGACAACAAGAAGCGGTTGAGCTCGCGAGCGTCCGAGCCGCGCATGAAGCCATCGACGTGGAACCCATCGGGAGTGGCCGTGACGGTGCCGTCGATGAGCTCCTCGAGCAAGGACCCTATTGCGCCGGGCGTGTCCGAGCTGACATCGGCGATGAGGTGAAAGGCGGTATCGGGCACCTAGCCAGTTTGCCAGCTCCACGGCGAGTGCTCCCGGGGGCGAGGCCCGCGCACGCCGCCAAACGCGGGAGTGCCAAGTCGCAAAGACGGCCGGAGGTTCCCCCACCAGCACGAGCAAGCTCCGAGAGCGGTGAAGAACCTGGAAAGCGCCGGCGGCGCGGTGCGATCCGGTTCAGATGATAAGAACATGGCGTGGGCAGGTCTCGGTGGTCGCTGTGGTCGGAGGGCTCATTTCTCTCGATCGGCTCGAGAGGCTCTGTGCTGTCCATCGGCTCCATCGGCTCGGCGTGCTCGATCGGCTCCATCGGCTCGGCGTGCTCGATCGGCTCCATCGGCAGCTTCCTCTCGGCGTTCTCGGTTCTGTCCGCCGGGTCGCTGTGCTCGGCCCTGTCCGCCGGTTCGCGTTTCTCGGCTCTCGCCGCCGGGTCGCGGCGTTGCGCCACCCTGGCCGAGTCGCGGCCTTCGGCCATTTCCCAGGTCTCTTCTGAGCATCGTGCGGGTGGGCCGGCTCCCAGCTCCGGCTGGCAGGTTTTGGCCGAGCTGATGCGGAGTCATTAGTCTCGGGCTCAAAGTGAGTGCATGAAAACACCCCCCCAACTGCGTCGTAAAGCCGCGCCCGAGCGGTCCGGCTCGCCCGAACGGGCTGGCGCGCCCGAGAAGGCCGGCGCGCTGAACCTTCGCGCCGACGCGCCGCTCCTCAACGGCTATCTGAGCTACCTCGAGTCGAGCCCGACGCCTTTCATCACGCCCGGTCACAAGGGTCGGGCGACAGTGCTCGACAAGGACCTGGCGGCAGTGTTGGCGGGCGACGTCCCTCTCTACGGTGGCATCGACACGGTCAAGTCGGGGCGTGGTCTCCTCGCGGCGGCCCAGGAGTTCTCTGCGAAGTTGTACCGCGCGGACTGGTGCCGATACTCCTCAGGGGGCTCCACGCACTGCAACCAGGCGCTCTGCCTCGCCATCGGCCAGCCGGGCGACAAGGTCGTCGTCACCCGTTCGCTCCACCGGTCCGTCCTCCTGGGCCTGGTGCTCGCCGACCTCGAGCCCTGCTGGCTGCCGACGAGCATCGATCCCGCCACGGGGATGCCGCTCGGAGTGGCCGTCGAGGACGTCGAAAAGACGCTCAAGGCCAACGCTGACGCTCGCGCCGTGCTCGTCACCGAGCCGGGGTACCTGGGCACGCTCTCGGACCTCGCAGGCATAATCGAGGTGGCCCACGCCTATGACGTGCCCGTCATGGTGGACCAGGCGTGGGGAGCACACTTCGGTCACCACCCGGAGCTGCCGCCCAATGCGATGGCGCTCGGTGCCGATGCGATGGTGACGAGCATCCACAAGCTCCTCACCGGCTACACCCAGGCAAGCCTGGTGTGCGCCCGCACCCTACGACTGGATCCTGACCGGCTCGACCGGGGCTTCGAGGCCGGTCACACCACGAGCACGGCCGGCGCGGTGCTGGCGAGCATCGACGCGACCCGTGCACTGATGGAGGCTCGCGGGCCGGAGCTGCTCGAAGGCGTCCTCCGCAGTGTCGCCAAGGCCCGGCAACGCCTGCGTGAAGAGGTCCCGGGGCTCGTGGTCCCCGACGAGCGCTCCTTCCCACCCGGTCGCTTCGACCCGACTCGACTGGTCCTGCTGCTCTCGGGAGTGGGAGCGAACGGTGTCGAGATCGAGCGCAGGCTCATCGAACAGGGGCTTCCCCTGGAGCTGGCCGACCGGGACACCATCGTGGCGATCGTCACCGTCGCCGACGACGGGTCCACGCTGGACAGGCTCGTGAGCGCCCTCATCCCGGCGATCCGCGCCACCTCGGGCCCGGCCCGCTCGCCCTCGGTCGCCTTGAGCTGGGACATCCAGCCCGTGTACTCCATGAGCCCGCGGGCAGCGTTCTTCTCCGCTCACGAGTCGGTCCCTGCCGACCTCGCCGTGGGAAGGGTCTCTGCTGAGCTGATCGCTCCCTACCCGCCGGGCATCCCCGTGCTGGCGCCCGGCGAGCTTGTCACCGAGGCTCTCCTCTCCGGCCTGAGGGCGGTTACAGCCCACGGGGTGCGCGTCGCCTACGCAGCCGACCCAACCCTGTCGACGCTCGAGGTCGTGCGAGCCTGAGGAGCGCCGGGGCGCCGAGTCAGTCCCGCCCGGTGCCGAACAGGACGACGCCGCTGATGCCGGCGCAAGCCGCCAGCAGATCCTCCTGCAGGTGCTCGTCGTGCATCGAGGGGTTCGCCGCGCATGGGCGCTGATGAAAGAAGAAGGTGCCTGAGACGAGGGCCTCCGGATCGTCGCTGACGGCGAGCCACGCCTGGGTGACCGCTCCCAGGGCCAGGTCGTCGGGTGCACCCGGACCTCCCATCTTCGTGGCCACCCATCCCGGATCGACCGCGTTGGACAGCACGTCGCGTCGGTGGCGTGCGACCGCCGCCGCGAGCACGGCGATGAAGAGCTTGCTGTCTGAATATGCCTGGGAGCCGCTCCAGCGGCGGTGCTCCCACTGCAGGTCGTCGAGGTGCGGGTTGCCGCCCCGGTTCATGCCCGAGCTCATGTAGACGAGCCGTTTCGGCATCTCGATCAGGGCGGTGAGCAAGTACGGGGCGAGGACGTTGATGGCAAAGACGTGGCTGAGGCCGTCTGCAGTCACGATCCGGCGAGGTTCGCTCGAGCCGACGGCGGCGTTGTGGATCACGGCGTCGAAAGGGCCGGTGGCGTTGGCCTGCTCCGCGACCTGACGCATGGCGGCCATGGTGGCCAGGTCCCCGACGACGACACCGGTCGCTTCCGGCAGGGACCTGATGGCGTCGGCGGCGCGGCTCTCGTTGCGAGCGTGCAGGACGACGTCGTGGTGCTGGCCTGCCAGCAGCTGCGCGGCCATGAGGCCGAGCCCGTCAGAAGAGCCGGTGATCAGTATGCGAGCCATCTTGCGCCTTTCCTGTCGGTGTCCAGCCTCCCCGCTCCGGACTCAAGCGGCGAGCAAGACCGGGGCCAGCACTTCGAGCGCGCCGGCATCGATCCCTCCGCCGTGGGCGAGTGGCTGGACGCAGACGTGGTCCGCGCCGGCCTCCAGGTGGGCACGTACCCTGTCCGCGACCTGGTCGGCGTTGCCGTGAGCGACAAGCGCGTCCACAAGCCGGTCGCTTCCCGGCGGGGCAAGGTCCTCGTCGCCGTAACCGAGGTGCTCGAGGTTCGCCCGGTAGTTGGGCAGGCACAGGTAGCGCTCGAGGTATGCCCTCGCAGTGGTCCGCGCCTCGAGCGGCTCCTCCTCGAGAACGAACGCCTGCTCGGGCGCCAGGAGGGGCAGCTCACCCAGGATCTGGCGCGCCTGCTCGCTGTGAGCAGGCGGTGTGAGGTAAGGATGCGCACCTTCGGACCGGTCTCGGGAGAGCTCCAGCATCCGCCGCCCGAGCGCGGCCAGGACGCGGGCCGGCCGGGGCGACCCCGAGGGGTCCCGCCCGCCGTCTGCCTCCTTGTCCCAGGCCTCGTCGAGATCGGTGAGAAAGCCGGACATGGCCTCGAGCGGGCGCTCGTATCGCCGGCCGAGCCCCTCGACCAAAGGCGCATGGCTCACGCCGAGACCAAGGAGGAACCGGCCCGGGTAGGCAGTGTCCAACGCCCTGACCCGCTGGGCGAGCGCCCCGGGCTCCCAGGCCCAGATGCTGGTGATCCCGGTCGCCACCACGAGCCGGCCCGTGCCGGAGAGGGCACGCTCGAGCAGGTCGAAGGCCTTCTCGTCGGCGTTGCCACCCCCCACCCAGAGGGCGCCGTAGCCGAGGTGCTCGACCCGGGCGGCAAAGCCACCCGGGTCCTGATCGATGGCCCGTGAAGAGACCCAGACTCCCACCCGTCCAAGGGCATCTCGCCATTCGGCCGTTCCAGGAGTGGGCATCGTCTCGCCTCCGTGTCGTTCGCCTCACACCGTTTCTATCGCCGGGCGAGGTGTGCGCCGGCCTTTCTAGCGAGGGCCGGCCAGGACGACCTCGGCACCCGAGGCCTGCGCGATCCAGTCGGACTCCGCCGGGGGATCGGCGAAATCCGGGTCCTTCTCCCCCATCACGACCAGTACCGGCACGGAGACCTCGCCGAGGCGCGCCTCGGCGGCCGCATGGCTCGTGCGCGTGGTGAGGAAGAACGCCTTTGCGTGCCCGGGCGAAGGCAACGGGATGAATTCGTCGTCGCAGGGCGTTGTCGCTCGTGGGACGGACCGGATCGAGAAGGAACACCTGGGCGGTGTTGCCGCCGTCCTTGGAGGCAACTATGAGAATTGGCATCATCGGCGCGGGCAATATCGGCACGGCCCTCACCAAGCGGTTCACCGCCGTCGGCCACGAGGTCTCGGTCGCGAACTCACGAGGGCCCGAGACCCTGGCGGACCTGGCGAGCTCGACCGGTGCCCACGCGGTCAGCGTTCGCGAGGCGGCCAAGGGCGCCGCGGTGGTAGTGGTGACAATCCCTGAAGGCAAGGTGCCCGATCTCCCGGCCGGTTTCCTGGACGGGGCGGCCGACGGTGCAGTGGTGATCGACACCTGCAACTACTACCCCCAGCGCGACGGGCGTATCGAGGCGATCGAGAACGGCATGGCCGAGAGCCGAAGGGTCTCTCAGCAGATCGGCCATCCGGTTGTCAATGCGTTCAACAACATCCAGGCGCAGCATCTCTTGGAACTGGGCCGGTCCAAGGGCACGCCCGGGCGCATCGCCCTGCCGGTGGCAGGCGACGACACGGCTGCGAAAGCAGTGGTGATGCGCCTCGTGGACGAGATCAGCTTCGACCCGATCGACGCCGGCAGCCTCGACGACTCGTGGCGCCAGCAACCTGGCAGCCCCGTGTATGCCACGGACCTCGACGCCGACGGCGTCCGCCGCGCCCTGGCCGAGGCGAAGCCGGCGCGCGGGCCGCACTAGCCCAAGTCCAGCCGCCACCGGGATACGCCCCAGAGTGGCTGCTAGCCGCGGTTGCGCTCAGCTGCCGTCGGGATACCCGCCCCGGTGCAGCACCATCGGATAGTGGGGCAGCGTCTCGGGCCTGCGCACCGACGCCCGCCACCCCTCCGGGTAAGGCTGCAGCCCTTGCAGCAAAGGCGACGGCTGTGCCGGATCGCCGACCAGCTGCTCGAGCGGCGCCCGGAGGCTCGCGACATCATCGTCGCCAAAGCGAGCCTGCCACTGGTCCTCGGTGTCGCCGAGGATCCGCCGGTACTTCTCCTGAGCCTTGTGTCCCTTCGGGGTCAGGCGGACGACCTTGCCCCGGGCGCCGGCCGGATCCGGCTCGACGAGGACGCAGCCGAGGCGTTCGAGGAAGCCCACCGACATGGCGATCGCCTCCTTGGACACCCCCGTCAGGCGGGGAAGGTCCCGGACACGAGTGCCCGTCTCGTCGAGGACGCGCAGCGCGTTGGCGCTGATCGGCAGGGAAAGCCTCGACTCGCGCTCGAACTCGACGGTGAACATGAGCAGCACCTGGGACAAGAGGGCGGAGAGATCGGCACCGGTGGCGGGGACGCCGGAACCCGCCGGCGCCACTGCGCCCTTCAGCTTCTCGATGTCGGCGAACATGGCGTAGGCCACCACGGGCAGGTACTGGGGCAGTTCGAGCTCGGACCGGCCGGCGAACATCTGCAGAGACTCCCGGAGCCTGCCGACCACGTCTTCGCCGAAGCGGGCACGCCACCGCTCCTCGATGACGCTCGCCAAGGGCCGCCATATCTCCTGTGCCCTCCTCCCCGCCCTGGTGGGCCGGACGAGCCAGTCAGAGCGCGGGGGATCTGCTCGCTCGTCTGCCGGGTCCGGCGCCAGGTCCACGTACCTCCACCTCTGCAGGCCCGCCAGGTTCGTGATGCGCGCCAAGCCCTCCACGTCGCGCAAGGGCACCCCCTGCTCGGGGATGAACTGCATGAAATTCGCCCACATTGCCTGGGAGGTGAGCCAGGGGCCACGGCGCGAGTCTGAGGCGGCGCCGGTTGTCGTCCGGTGCTCCATCTGGTGCTCGGACTCGTTGTCGAGCTCGATCGTGAAAGCGACGAGCGCCTGGGAGAGCAAGGTCGGCAACGGGAAGCGAGTCGCCCCGCTACGGCCGGCCCGCAGGGTGGGCCAGACCTGAGCGGGAGAAGCGTCGCCGTCCACGGCGACAGACGCTATCTGAGGCATCCCTCGACGACGGGCGCGACCGTGCTCAGTCGGCACCCTCGGACGAGGGCTTAGCGACCGGCAGTCCCTCCTCGGCTCCGCCTCGAGCCACGACCGGGGCGCGCTGCACGTCCGCACGAGTGATCGCGAGGAAGGCGACCAGACAGAAGATGACGATCGTCAGCACCACGGCCACCCTCCCGTCGCCCCAGCCCAGACCTCCGACGATCCGGGGCTTGCCCATGTAGTCCGCGAACGAGGCGCCGATCGGGCGTGTGACCACATAGGCGAACCAGAACGCGAAGATCGCGTTCCAGCCGAAGCGCCAGTATCCGACGGCGGGAACAAGGACCAGACCTACGAAGATCAAGCCTGAAGCCAAGTAGCCCAGATGGAACGTCGTCGCCGTCAGGTCCCCCACCGCCGTCCCGAGGGCGAAGGTCGCCACCACCGAGGCCCAGTAGAACGCCTCCCTGCGAGGGGTGTCGACGCTGTGGATCGACAAGGTCTTCTCGGTCTTCTGCCAACCGACGAACACGGCCAGCAGCACGACGCCATAGAGGCCGCTCGAGATCGCGTACGGGACGCCGAAGCCGACATGGAGGACGTCGGCGGCCATGGTGCCAAAGACGCCCACCATGACGACCGCCAGCCAGTAGGTCCAGGCGATATAGCGATGCCGCGAGTACTGCAGCACCAGGGCGACGACGAAGCCGACGAAGCCCAGGCAGACGGCCAGCTTGGGATTCAGCCGATGGACCGAGTAGTCGGAGGTCGCCTCGCCCATCGCCGTCGACAAGGCCTTTATCACCCAGAACCAGACGGTGATCTGCGGCACCCGCAAGGCACCGCTTCGCGTCAGCCACGTGAGGAACCTGCGCTCGGTCACCGGAACATCTTGCCGCCGCGCGAACACTGCTTGGGCGCGTGCGCCGTCGAGCTTCCAGCCCGAAGGGCACTGGGGCGCCGGTTCAGCGTCCGCGTAGGCGGTCGATCTGGCGGCGGTCCTTCTTCGTCGGACGCCCCGAAGACGGGTCGCGGACCAGACCCGGAAGATGGATCTCTCTCGGCGGCGGTGGCGGGCTGTGATCGACCAGGCACTCGGCGGCGATGGGTGCCCCGACGCGCTTGTCGATCGCCCTGACCACCTCCAGCACCCGCAGCCGATCGCCGACGCGGGCCGTGACGGTGTCACCGGGGCGCACCGTTGCCGAGGGCTTCGCCGCGGTCTCGTTCACCTTGACGTGGCCGG
Source organism: Acidimicrobiales bacterium (assembly GCA_050015255.1). GTDB lineage: Bacteria > Actinomycetota > Acidimicrobiia > Acidimicrobiales > Bog-793 > Fen-455. Next base: position 1,074 of record JBEKBT010000022.1, on the reverse strand, counting down.
CTCGGCAAAGCGCGGTCGAGGCTGCACGCGTCGGGGCGGCACGCACCGCCCACAGCCACCGGTCGACCCGCGCACCCTCCACTGTGCAAGCGTCCCACGAATCGTGGGAAAGCCGCCGGGCGCGCCGCTGTGCGCGGCCGCTCGCAAGTGCGGCAAAGTGGAAGGTCCATGTCCTCCCGCTTCGATCTCGCCCCGGTCACCGGCCGGCGGGACGACGCCTTCGCGGCGTTTCTCACCTGGACGGCCGAGGCGGGCTTTGCCCTCTACCCGGCCCAGGAGGAGGCACTGCTCGAGGTGTTCTCGGGTGCGCACGTGATCGTGAACACTCCCACCGGCTCGGGCAAGAGCCTGATCGCCCTCGGCGCGCACGTCGCCGCGCTCGCCGCCGAGATGCGCTCGTTCTACACCGCACCCGTGAAGGCCCTCGTCTCGGAGAAGTTCTTCGCCCTCTGCGGTGCCCTCGGCGCTGAGAACGTCGGCATGCTGACCGGCGACGCCTCGATCAACCCCTCCGCCCCTGTCGTGTGCGCCACCGCCGAGATCGTCGCCAACATGGCGCTTCGCGCCGGCGCGGCCACACCAATCGACCAGGTCGTGATGGACGAGTTCCACTTCTACGGCGATCCCGACCGGGGCTGGGCCTGGCAGGTGCCCCTCCTCGAGCTGACCGGGGCGCAGTTCGTCCTCATGTCGGCCACCCTCGGCGACACGAGCACGATCGAAAAGGGCCTGGCCCGCCGGACGGGTCGCCCGGTGGCGGTCGTGCGCTCCGCCACCCGGCCGGTCCCGCTCCGTTTCGAGTACCGCCGCACGCCGCTCAACGAGACGATCGAGTCGCTCCTCGCCGCCGATCAGGCTCCGCTCTATGTCGTCCACTTCACCCAGGCCCAGGTGCTGACTCACGCCCAGGCTCTCACCTCGGCCCAGGTGACGACCCGGGCCGACCGGGAGGCGCTCGCAGCCGCGCTCGCCGGCTTCCGTTTCGCTCCCGGCTTCGGCCGCACCCTCGCCCGCCTTCTCCACCACGGCATCGGGGTCCATCACGGGGGGATGCTGCCGAAGTACCGCCGCCTG
>JBEKBT010000021.1:0-36295 GCA_050015255.1 Acidimicrobiales bacterium | reverse complement strand
CCGGCAAAGGGCCGACTCGACGCTCGGGTTCCCGAATCCCTCCCAGGTCGAAGGCAAGGTGACAACGTCGCAGGCAGCGTAGGCGTCTGCCATCCTCGCCTCCGGCCACGCTGGACCGCGAAGCACGTCCGTCTCTCGCCCGGCGACCGTGACCAGCCGCTCGAGCTCGCTGTCATAGCCGTCCTCGGGCGGTCCGAGCAGCCAGTAGGCGGCGCCGAGGCCAATTGCGAGACGCATCCCACCGGCGACGTTCTTGCGGCGGATCGCTCGCGTTGGCTGGAGGACGACAAGGCGGTCCCGACCGACGCCGAGGGCCTGCCGTGCCGCCTCACGGTCGCCCAGGGGCGGATCCGGGTCGAAGCAGTTGTAGAACACATCCGCATCGATCCCCCGCGCCGCCAGCTCGCGTCTCGACCTGGCGTTGATGCAGACATGGCGCCAGCTGGGATCGGTCGGAGGAGGCCCGAGGTGCTGGAGATGCGGCCGCTGCCAGGCGAGGTCATGGTGGCGCAGTATGGCGGGCCGGCCTCTCAGCGCCTCGGCGACGACCTCGCCTGCCACGGGATTCATCGGAAGAGAGCACAGGTTCTCCACGAGCACCAGGTCCGCGCCTGACAGGGCATCGTCGACCTCGGATCGCAGCGCAGGGAGGTCATCGACCACGGCATCGGTGGCCAGGCCCGAGATCAGCCGATCGGCCTCGCCGGCCCCGGCGACAGTCGTCACGTCGAAGCCGAGCCGGCCGAAGGCCCAGGCCCACTTCGCGGCCTCCACGGAGACGCCGTCCTGGCCACCGAGCCTGTAAGAAACGACGGCCAGCGTGCCTGAGGCTGGGATGCTCACGCTCGCACCGTAGTGGGGACACTCCCTATCCATCCGGACACCTCGGCGAGGTTCGACCCGGGCTCTGGCCGCAAACTCTTTTGCGACCGCGGGCGCCAGGCTCTAGAACTGAGCGGTGCAAAAACGGGCGTTGATCACAGGCATCACCGGTCAGGACGGTTCCTATCTCGCGGAATGGCTGTTGTCGGAGGGTTACGACGTAATCGGCATGGTCCGGCGCTCGAGCACCCTGAACTTCGAGCGCGTCGCCCACATCCAGGACAAGTTGACTCTTGTCTCCGCAGACGTCCTCGACGAGGTCTCTATCATCGAGGTCCTGCGTGAGCAGCGCCCCGCCGAGGTCTACAACCTCGCCGCCCAGTCCTTCGTTCAGACTTCTTGGGGCCAGCCGGTGCTCACGGGCGAGGTCACGGCGCTGGGCGTCACCCGCGTGCTCGACGCGATCCGCCTCACCGATCCCGAGATCCGCTTCTACCAGGCGAGCTCGTCGGAGATGTTCGGCAAGGTGCGGGAGGTCCCCCAGACGGAGCACACTCCCTTCTACCCCCGCAGCCCCTACGGCGTGGCGAAGGTTTACGGACACTGGATCACCGTCAACTACCGCGAGAGCTACGGGCTGCACGCGTCATCGGGGATCCTGTTCAATCACGAGAGCCCGCGCCGGGGCCTCGAGTTCGTCACGCGCAAGGTCACCAACAGCGTTGCGCGCATCAAGCTTGGCCTGGACACCGAGCTGCGCCTCGGCAACCTCGAGGCAAAACGTGACTGGGGCTACGCCGGCGACTACGTCCAGGCAATGTGGCTCATGGTCCAGCAGGACGAGCCCGAGGACTATGTGGTCGCGACCGGTGAGACGCACTCGGTACGAGAGCTGTGCGAGGTCGCGTTCGCCAGGGCGGGCCTCAACTACGAGGACCACGTTCGGATCGATGAGCGCTTCATACGACCTGCAGAGGTCGACTTCCTCGTCGGCAATGCCGCCAAGGTGCGGGAGAAGCTCGGCTGGGGGACGACCGTGGACTTCGCGGGGCTCGTCGAGATGATGGTCGACGCCGACATCGACCTGATGCGTCGTCAGGTCTCCTGAGCCGGAACCGCTCGGGCCGGGGGGCGCATCGCCAGGCCCTCTCAGGCGCGCGCCGCCGGGGCGACCACCCGCGTGACCTGGGCATCGAGTGCCCCCTAACATGGGCGATCTCCATGGCGCCTGCTGTTCGTCTCCACGAGGCCGTAGCGCTCGCCGGCCGTTTCCCCCTCCTCGCGGGAGCTTCCTTGGAAGTCAGCGAAGGCGAGGTGGTGCATCTGCGCGGCCCGAACGGGGCAGGCAAGACCAGTCTTCTCAAGGTGCTCGCCGGGCTGCTCGCCGTGCACTCGGGGGAGGCAACCGTGCTCGGTCGGGACCTCGTAGCTGACCGTCGCTGGGTTCGGCGCGAGGTCGGCATGCTCGGTCACCAGTCGTTCCTGTATGAGGAGCTGACCGTGGAGGAGAATGTGCGCTTTGCCGTGCGAGCGGCCAGGAGCTCCGAGGCGGCCATTCACCCAGCGCTCGAGCAGTTCGGATTCGGTGGCCGTCTCGCGTCCATGCCTGTGGGACGGTGCTCCGCCGGCCAGCAGCGCCGAGCCTCACTTGCTGTGCTTGTCGCTCGGGGCACTCGGCTCTGGCTCCTGGACGAGCCTCATGCCGGTCTCGACCAGCAAGGCCGTGATCTTCTCGACCAGCTTCTCGCCGGCTCCAGGGCGGCGGGCCGCACCGTCATCTTCACCTCGCACGAGCACGAGCGGGCGGAGGCCATCGCCGATCGGATGATCCACCTCGCCGGGGGCCGCGTGGTCGAGCCGCCCGAGCCGTCCGTGCAAGCAGCGCGGCAAGGCGCCGCCGCCCCGGCCAGCCCCACAAGCCCCACCAGCCCCGCCGCCCCGGCCAGACTCTCGAGCCCAGGCAGCCCGGCCAGCCCGGCCGGTCCGGCTACCGCCGTCACGGAAGCACCCGCCCATGTTGCGTGACGCTGTGCTTGTCGCGGGGAAGGATCTCCGCATCGAGCTTCGTTCCCGCATCGGCCTCAATCAGGTCGGTCCGTTCGCCATCGCCGTCCTGCTCCTCTTCGGTCTGGCCTTGGGCCCCGACCGCGCCGTCCTCGCCCCCGCTTCGGCCGGACTCTTCTGGGTCGCCGTGCTGCTCTCGACGCTCTTGGCCGTGCAGCGCAGCTACGCCATCGAGTCGGCCGACGCGGCACGGGACGGCCTTCGCCTTTCGGGCCTCGACCCCGCCGGGATCTTCCTCGGCAAGGCCGGCGCTGTCGCAGCCCAGCTCCTCGTGCTCGAGGCTGGGCTAACCGTCGGCGTGGCGCTGCTCTACGGGGCGCACTTGTCCGGCGGCCTCGTCCTCATCGCCGCCTGCGCCGCCGGCACCCTCGGGCTGGCGGCGGTTGGCACGCTGTACGGAGTCGTCGCCTCGGGCCTGCGGACGCGAGAAACACTCCTCCCCCTCCTCTTCCTCCCCGTGGTCGCCCCGGTCCTTCTCGCCGCCACCAAGGCATGGAACGCCGCCCTCGCCGGGACTCCCGGACGCGCCGGCGGCTGGTTGGACGTGCTCGTGGTCTTTGCCGTGCTCTACATAGCGATCGGGACGGTCGCCTTCGGCCCATTGCTGGAGGACGGATGAGCACCCCCAGGTTCGCCCTTCCGCAGGGCCGCTCCCGGGCGCTCGGCGCGCTCGGCGCTGCCGCGCTCGTGGGCGTGGCGGCGACCGTGTGGTTGGGCCTTTTCGTCACGCCACCGGACCAGTTCATGGGCAACCTGGTGCGCTTGCTCTACATCCACCCACCGATGGCCTGGGTGGCCTTCCTCGCCTATGGCATCGCCAGCCTCGCAAGCCTCCTCTACCTGTGGCCGAGGACACGGGCGGAGCACTTCGACCGTCTCGCAGGGGCCTCGGCAGAGGTCGGTGTCGTCTTCACAGGCCTCACGCTCGTCTCCGGGTCGATCTGGGGCCGGCCGACCTGGGGGGCGTGGTGGGTCTGGGACCCCCTGCTCACGACGACGGCACTCCTTTTCGTGCTCTACCTCGGCTATCTCGCCCTGCGGCGTGTTCCGGGCGAGTTCCACGTCCGGGCTCGCCGGTCGGCGATCGGAGCCCTGATCGCCTTTGTCGATGTGCCGATCGTCTACTTCTCGGTCGAGTGGTGGCGCAGCCTGCACCAGGCACCGACGGTGCTCAACCCGACCACGCACAAGACCTATGTGCACGGGTCGATGGCATGGACCTTGCTGCTCGGTTTCGTGTCCTTCACGCTCGTCTACATCTGGCTCATGGCGCATCGGTACCGACTCGGCAAACTGGAGGACCTGGAGGACACCGAGGGTCTCGGCGCCGCCCTCGCCGAGCGGCGGGCGGAGGGCGAGGCCGCATGAACGGCTATGTGGAAGCCGGCTACGTGGTCGTCCTCGGCACCCTCGGGACTTACGGGGTCACCCTTGTCGTGCGCGAGCGAGCCGCCCGGCGGCGTGTCGGCCAAGCGGTGAGCTCCGGGCCCGTCGCCGGCGGCAGCGACCCGCCCGAGGCCGGCGTCCCTGCAGCGGGCAGCGCCCGCGCCGGGGGCGGCGAGGAAACAGGACCGGGAAGCTTGCCATGAGGGACGTCTCCACCGCTACCGGCCCCGCCGTCTCGCACCAGGGCACCCTGGAGGACGAGCCGAGCTCCGGCGACGCCGGGACCGCTCCGTCGGCGGCCGGACGCCGGCCGCGGCCGCTCAGCCCCGAACAGCGTCGGCAGCGACGGCGCCTGGAAGTGGTCGGGGTCGTCATCGTGGCGGCGATCGGTTTCCTCGTTTTCAAGGGCCTCACCTCGGCGATCGTGTTCTTCAAGACAGCGAACGAAGCCGTTGCCCAGCGGGCGACGCTCGGCAACAGCACCTTCCAGCTCGAAGGCATGGTCCTGCCCGGGAGCGTTCGCACCCTTCGGGACCGCTCGGGAACGACGGTGGCCTTCGTCGTGGAGTCGAGCGGCGTCAAGGTCGCTGTGACCAACACCGGGTCGCCCCCGCAACTTTTCCAACCGGGCATCCCGGTCATCGTCGTCGGTCACTTCGTAGGCGCGACGGACCGCTTCGCCTCGGACCAGATCCTCGTCAAGCACTCCAACAGCTACATCGCCGCCCACCCGGATCGGGTGAAAGCGCTGAACGGGACGACGAGATGAACGCTGCGCTGGGGTTGGTCGGAGTCGCCCTCGGCCTGCTCGCAGCGGTGTCGGGGGTTGTCACCATCGGCATCGGCCTGGCGACCGGGAGGCCGTCTTTGTACCGACATGCCCGCACCTTCGCCCTCTGGGTGCTCGCCGGTGCCGTCCTTTCGACCATCGCCATGGAGCGGGCACTCGTGCTCCATGACTTCTCGATCGCCTTTGTGGCGGCGAACAACAGCCGCGGGACGCCCCTTCTGTACTCCGTCACCGGCATGTGGTCGGCGCTCCAGGGCTCGATCCTGCTCTGGGCGCTCATACTCGCCGGGTACGTGGCGGCCATGACGCACGTCTTTCGCAAGCGGGCAGCGGACCCACTCGTGGCATGGTCCAGCCTGGTCGCGCTGGGCGTCGCCGTCTTCTTCTTCGCTCTCATGGCCGGGCCGGCCAATCCCTTCGCGCATGTCGTCGGCCAGGTCCCGGCCGACGGATCGGGGCCGAATCCTCTCCTGCAGGACAACCCGCTCATCGCCTTCCACCCCGTCTTCTTGTACCTGGGCTTTGTCGGCTTCACCGTGCCTTTCTCCTTCGCCATCGCCACGCTCGTCACGGGCCGCTTCCACGAGGGTTGGCTGCTGGAGACCCGCCGGTGGACCTTGTTCGCGTGGGCGCTTCTCACCATCGGCATCATGCTGGGGGCATGGTGGTCATACCAGGTCCTCGGCTGGGGCGGCTTTTGGGGCTGGGACCCGGTCGAGAACGCGGCGCTGCTCCCTTGGCTTTGCGGAACCGCGTACCTGCACTCGGTGATGGTTCAGGAGCGCCGCGGGCTGCTTCGCGTCTGGAACCTCTCCCTCCTCATCGCCGCCTTCTCGCTCACGATCCTCGGCACCTTCCTCACCCGCTCGGGCGTGCTCGTGTCGGTGCACTCCTTTTCGAACTCGAACGTGGGCCCGTTGCTGCTCGGTTTCTTCGGTCTCGTCGTCGCCGCCGGGGTCGGGCTGATTGCCTGGCGAGGTGACAGGCTCCGTTCGCCGGGCACGATCGACGCCGCGGTCTCGAGAGAGGGCGCGTTCCTCGTCAACAACCTTCTCTTTGCCGGTTTCGCCCTCGTCGTGCTCCTGGGAACGGTCTTCCCGCTCTTCGTCGAGGCGGTCAACGGTCAGCAGATCACCGTCGGCCGGCCCTACTTCGACGCCATGACGCTCCCGATCGGCTTGGCATTGCTGTTCTTCATGGCCGTCGCGCCGGCGCTCCCGTGGCGCAAGGCGGGCGAGGGCGTGCTGCGCCGCCGGCTCGCGATCCCGGCTTGGTTCGGCGTCGGGGTGGTCGTGGTCTGCGTGCTCGCGGGCGTGCGCGGGTTCGCGCCGCTCCTGGCCTTCGGGCTCGGCGGGTTCGCCGGGGCGAGCGCGATCCGCCAGTTGGTGCTCGCGGCCCTGTCATCGCACAGCGCCGGCGGGGGAGCCTGGCGAGCCCTGTTCGGCCGGGCGAACGGCGGGATGATCGTCCATCTCGGCGTCGTCGTCGTCGCCGTTGCCCTGTCGGCGGCGAGCTCCTATGGGCAGCGGACACAGCTCGTGTTGAAGCCGGGGCAGGCTGTTCGCTACGACGGCCATGTCTTCTCCTACGTCGGCTCGAAACAATTCAGCCTTCCCAACAAGAGCGGCGAGATCGCCACCGTCCTCGTGGACGGGGCCCCCTTCCATCCGGCCATAAGCGTGTTCCCCGGGAGCGAGGGGATCGGCACCCCGGCAGTGGATTCCTCGGTGCGCGAGGACACGTATCTCACCGTCGCGAACATCGACCTCTCGCCCCACGGCCCGGCGACCATCGACGTCGTCATCCAGCCCATGGTGATGTGGCTCTGGGTCGGCGGGGCCATCACGGCCTTCGGAGCGGTGCTCGCCGCCATCCCGAGCCGTCGCCGCCGGGGGCTCGGCTCCGAGGACAAGCCCGCAGCGGCGGGCGCCGAGGATGAGACGACAGCAATGGCGGAAGGCCCGCGGTCGGACGAGCCCCGAGGGGAGCTGCCCCTGCCCGATGGCGGCGGAGGCGTTGCCGTGGGCACTCGAAAAGACCCGGCCCCCGACCCCGTCGGTGCCGGAACGGGTCCGTGAGCACGCCGGTCTCCCGGCAGGGCGGGATGAAGCTCGCCCGTTGGGCCGCCTGTGGCGTCGGCCTTGGCGCGCTGGTGCTGGTCGCCGTGTTGGCGAGCCGCCCCGCCGCGACGCAGACCACGTCGAGCTTTTTGATCGGCAAGGTCGCCCCGCCCGTGGCCGGCCGCAATCTCGCCGGCGGCGAGTCGTCGCTCGCCAGGCTGCGGGGCCGCTTCGTGCTCCTGAACTTCTTCGCCAGCTGGTGCCCGCCGTGCCGGACCGAGTCACCGGAGCTCGTCAGGTTTGCCTACAGCCATCCGGACGGCCAGCAGGTCGCAGTGCTGGGTGTCGTCTACGGCGACACGGCGGCCAATGCGGCCGCATTCGAGCGCCAGGTCGGAGCCACGTGGCCCTCGGTCGTCGACCCTGGCGAGCGGATCGCGATCAGCTACGGCGTGGACGACCCACCGCAGTCGTTCCTCATCGCGCCGGACGGCCGGGTCGTGGACCGGATCCTCGGCGGCGTGAGTGCCGGAGGGCTCGATCGCCTCGTCGAGCACGCCGTGGCGGCCGGATCGTGACTGCCGCCATTGGTCAGGCCGCGAAGGGCGGGCACGCGCGTGAGCCAAAGGGTGGCGGGCACGAGCGTGAGCCAAAGGGTGGCGGGCACGAGCTCAGGCGGGGCGGTCATGGCGCCCTGTCGGTCCTCTCCTCGCGCCCGGCGTGGGTGCTGGTGGCCGTCGTCGCGATCGTCGCCCTGGCCATAGGAAGCGTGCATCCGCCCCAGCCGAGCTCGGCTGCGAGGATCGCCCATCTCGACAGCATCGTCAAGTGCCCGAGCTGCGTCGACCTTTCGATCGCTCAGTCGGACGCTCCCATCGCGATCGGACTGCGCGCCGAGGTCGCCACCTGGGTCCACGAGGGCCTGAGCGACTCGAGGATCGAGCAGCTCATCGTGGCCCGTTTCGGCGACCAAGTGCTCCTGGTTCCTTCAGGATCGGGAGCGGACGTGCTGCTGTGGGTGGTGCCAGTCTCAGTGGTCGGTGCGGCCGCCTTCCTGCTCGCCGCCTATCTGTGGAGGCGACGGAGCCTCCAGGCTCTCCCGTGAGCCTCAGGCGCTCGCTCACTCGGCGGGGCCCGGGGCAAAGGCGGCTGCCGTCCGGCCCCGATGCGCTGGCAGACGAGCGCGACTTCCTGCAGCGCTCGATCGAGGACCTCGAACGAGAGCGCGCCTCGGGAGAGGTGCAAGAGGAGGACTTCGCGCTTCTCCATTCCCGCTACGGCCAGCGGCTTGTCGAGGTCGAAGCTGCGATCGCGAATCTGGCGAGCGACGAGCTGACGATCGGTGGCCAAGGCAGGACCCCCGGGAGTCTTGACGCTCTGGCCCGGCTCCCGGACTCCAGTGGCAGGCACGAGGCTGCCCGCTCCGCCACCTTGGTCGGGCGGCTGCGCCGAGGGCTCGGAAGAAGGCGGGTGCGGCTGGTGCTCGGGACTGCCGCAGCGTGTTGTTTCGTCGTGGCGGCGACGCTGCTCGCCGCCTCACTCGCCGGCGTTCGCCTGCCGGGTGAGTCGGCGACCGGCTCGGTGTCGCTCTCCTCGGCCCAACAGGTGCAGGAAACCCTCGACCGGGCCGCGATCCTCGGCAGCGAAGACCAGGCGGCCGAGGCCGTCCAGCTCTACGACCAGGTCCTGCAGACCGACCCGAACCAACCGGACGCGCTTACCTACGGCGGCTGGTTGGTTCGCCTTGCCGGGCTTTCGGCGAAGAACCGGCTCGTGCTCGCGAAGGGCGATGCCTCGGTCGCTCGGGCCGTGAAGGTCGCGCCCGCCTATCCGGATGCTCACGCGCTGTTGGGCGTGATCCTCTACGAGGATTTCGGCAGGCCGGCGGCCGCCGTGGACCAGTTCCGCGAGGCGTTGGCCGTGGGAGCCTCGAAGAACCTTCTCGCGTCGGTTGCCCCGGTCGCGGTGAAGGCCTTCACGGCCGCCAAGCGACCTCTTCCCCCTCGCTATGTGGCGGCCATGAAGAGCGTTACGGCCACGGGAGGCGGGTGACCTCGACCCACGCAGTAGCCCGGTCACCTGCCGGGCCGGCGGTCCGGTCAGCTGGTGAGCCGCCGGGCCAGCGACACGGTTCATGCGCCGGCGGCGCCGAGGACCCGCAATCGCTCAACCACCGGCGGGAAGGCCGTGGCGAAGGCCTCGACGTCTTCCTCGGTGGTCGACCAGCCGACGGAGAGCCGAAGCGAGCGGTCGGGATCGACCCCCATCGCAGCGAGGACCGGGGAGGGCTCGATCGACTCGGAGGAGCAGGCGGAGCCGGAGTGTGCCGCCACCCCCGAGCGATCCAGCCCGAGCAGCACCGCCTCGGCCAGCACGCCCCCCACAGCCACGTTCACGATGTGCGGCGCCCGCCGGAGCGTGTCGCCGAGGGCGCTGACGCCGGCGACCGCGGTGGCGGCCTGCAGGAGGGCGTCGGTGAGGTACCGGGCGGCGGATTGCTCGTGCTCGAGGCGCCCAGGTTCGCTCAGCGCAGCCGCCGCTGCCCCAAAGCCGACGATTCCGAGGACGTTCTCGAATCCACCCCGTCGCGCCCTCTCCTGCGCGCCACCGACGATGAACGGCTCGAGACGCAGACCGCGGCGCACAACGAGCGCTCCTGTCCCCGGCGGGCCCCCGAACTTGTGGGCACTCACCGATACGAGGTCGGCGCCGAGCGCGTCGAGCTCGACGGGGAGATGACCGACTGCTGCGGCAGCGTCGACATGCACCGGCACGCCCGCGGACCGGCAGCAACCCACGACCTCCGCCACCGGTTGCAGGGTCCCGACCTCGTGGTTGCACAACTGACAATTCACAAGGGCGGGCCGTTCGCCCGCCCCGGCGGCGAGCAGCGCCTGGAGGTGGTCGAGATCGACTCGTCCCGTGGCGTCCACCTCGAGGCGGAGGACGGCACCCGATCGCCCGGCAGCCTCCCGGACGCACGAGTGCTCCACATCCGCGCAGATCATGGGTGCTCGGGGCCGGGCCACGCCGGCAGCGAAGATCGCGGCGTTGGCCGCCTCGGTGCCGCCACTCGTGAACACGACACGATTTGCCGTCGTGCCGAGGAGCAGCGCCACAGCTTCTCGAGCCCTCTCGACGGCGTCGCGTACTGCATGGCCTTCGGCGTGCACCCGAGCGGGATCGCCGGCCTGGCGCCTTTCGAGCCATGTCGTCATCGCCTGGGCCGCCTCGGGACGCAGGACCGAGGTCGAGGCGTGGTCGAGATAGTGGCGGTCGCTCAACGGCACGTGCACCCAGACCGCGTTCGGGTCGGGCTCAGCCTGCGACGGTGGAGCAGACCTCGTCGCCGCGTGCCCGGGACGAGAACCGCACCGGCACGCCGTCACCGCACAGGCCGTTCAATAGGCCTTCGACCAGCCCACGGTCGGCGGCGCACAGCACCGGATGATCGATCGCCGCGGCGCCGAAGGGGCAGTGGTCCCGCACGATGGCATTGGGCACGCCGGCGACGCCGCCGTGCGCAGCAAAGCCTTGCGCCGTCAAGGCGTGGGCCACCGATTGCATGGCGGAGCGCAGCGATCTCGGCGCCTCGCCGGGCGCCATCTGCAGGGCGAGCGAGCGGCCGTACTCAGCGCCCACCTCGTGGGCGATCTGCTCGGCCTGGACGGGATCGACGATCGCCAGGAGCCGACCCAAGAGCGCTAAGAGCAGGTCGTCCCGGAGGGCCGGCACGGCGGCCGTCGTGTCGCCGGCACCAGCGAGATAGCGCTTGGACGGGCGCCCGACTCCTGCACTGCCACGGTCCACGTAGACGTCGAGGTACCCGCCGGCGGCCAGTTTGTCGAGGTGATGACGGGCGACGTTCGGGTGAAGAGCGAAGTGCTCAGCCACCTCGCTGGCCGTCACGCCGCGGCGCTCGCGTGCGAACAGGTAGATCTGCCGCCGGGTCGCGTCCCCGAAGGCCGAGGTGATGGCGGCTACCGTCGCCGAGAAGCCCTCGTCAGTGCTCGCCGGTCTTTGTGCCTGTCGGGTGCCTTCGCTCACACCCGTTATCGTACCGGGGGCCGTCGCGAGGATGGGCAGGAAACAAGGATCGCCAAGGACGCGAATGACCGGGCTCCCACCAGGCTGATGACCAGTACCGAAAAGCCTCTCGAGCAGGCCGTCCGTGCCGTCGCCGACCCGGGCTTGTTCCACAGCCTCGGTGATCTCGGGCTGGTGCACTCGGTTGAGGTACGTCAGCGCAGCACCAAGGTCGTCCTCGGCGTGCCCGCCGCGGGGCACCCGGCCCCCCGCGAGCTCGTCGATGCGGTCGCGGAAGCGGTCGTCGCGGCTGGGGGCGCCCCTGCGGACGTCGAGTTCGTCGACATGACCGAGGCCGAAGAGGCCGAGCTGGGTGCGAGGCTCCACGAGCTCGGCCGGGCGCCGGCCCAGCAGACCGGCGGCAGTGCAGTCGGCGGCGGCGGCAACGCGCCCGGGGGCGCTGCTGGCGGGCTCCACGCTCACGACGGCGCCGGCCACGGTGCTGAAGGACCGACACCCCGGACGAACCCGTTCGCGGACAAGTCGTCGCGCACCCGGGTCATCGCTGTCTCTTCGGGCAAGGGAGGAGTCGGCAAATCGACCGTGACCGTCAATCTCGCCGTTGCCCTGGCGCGCCAGGGCGCCTCGGTGGGGATCCTCGACGCGGACGTCTACGGCTTCTCGGTTCCGTCCATGTTGGGGATTGACCGTCCCCCAACTCTGGTCGGCGATCTTCTCGTCCCGCCGGTGGCCCACGGGGTCCGGTGCATCTCGATGGGTTTTTTCGTGGAAGAGGACCAGGCGGTCATGTGGCGGGGACCGATGTTGCACAAGGCCTTGGAGCAGTTCCTCGTGGACGTGCACTGGGGCCCGCTCGACTTCCTCGTGCTCGACCTGCCACCCGGCACGGGCGATGTGGCGATGTCGATCGCTCAGTTCGTGCCCCGGGCCGAGGTGCTGGTCGTGACGACGCCCCAGCCTGCGGCCGAGCGTGTGGCCCAGCGCGCCGCCGTGCTCGCCCGCCAGCTCCGCCTGCCGGTAAGGGGGGTCGTCGAGAACCAGTCCTGGTTCACCGGCGACGACGGCAAGCGTTACGAGCTGTTCGGCCACGACGGCGGCGAGCAGCTGGCGAAGTCTCTGGGCGTGGCGTTGCTGGCGCAGATCCCGTTTCTTCCCGTGTTGCGCCGGGCCGGGGATATCGGGGTGCCGGTGGCGGCCTTCGAACCGGAGGGGGAGGCGGGGCAGGCGTTCGCTTCGCTCGCGGAGCGCGTGGTGGCACTCGGGCCTGGGCGTGTGTACCGATCGGAGCTCTCGATCAACTGAGGCCGAGCAGTCGAACTTCGCGGAGCCGAACGGCGGCCGGCGCCGAACCTGGAGCCGCCGATCGCCGGGCCGCCAGGTGGGGCCGCCGATCGCCGGCCGCTGAGATGCGGGACCGATCGCCGGCCGCTGAGGCGGGGCAGTGCTACACCCTCCCCATAGCGTCGAAGGCGTGCAGGCGGCATCCTTGTCGGTGATGAGCGAGCAATCGCGACGCTGGGCATCGACCATGAGCGGTCACCCAAGTGGCGAACCCGGGATTCGGACCGCACACAACCCGCCCGTTTCTGTGGGGGGTTCGTACCTGGGGGGCCCTTCCTTTGAGAGTCCCTCCGGTACAGGGCCGCCGGGTGTTCTCGACCGCGGGGCGCGAGAGGCCGAAGAAGAGTGGCTCTTGGAACCGGGCGCCACGCGATCGCTCGGGGCGGGAAGCCGTGCCGTCGAGGAGGTCGCCGACCCGTGGCGGACCTGTTTCGAGCGGGACCGGGACCGGATCATGCACTCGGCGGCCTTCCGACGCCTGGCAGGGAAGACCCAGGTCTTCATCTTTCCTGCCGATCACCAGCGGACGCGGCTCACGCACGCTCTCGAGGTCACGCAGGTTGCGGCTGCGATCTCCCGCGCTTGCCGGTTGAACGTCGCTTTGACAGAGGCGATCGCCCTCGGCCACGACTGTGGTCACGGACCCGGCGGTCACGCGAGCGAAGAGGCCCTTTCGCCCTTCCTGCCCGAGGGCTTCGACCACGCCGTCTGGGGGGCGGACGTCACCGCCGCCTCGCTCAATCTCTGCGCCGAGACCCTGGACGGGATCCGGAACCACTCCTGGTCGCGGCCGTCGCCGGCCACGCCCGAGGGTGAGGTCGTCGCCCTTGCCGACCGGATCGCCTATTGCGCCCATGACCTCGAGGACGCCGTTCACGCGGGGATCGTCACCAACGGCGAGCTGCCGCCGCTCGTCGCCGAGCGCTGCGGCACCACGAGGGGCCGCCAGCTGAACGCCTTTGTCACCGACGCCGTCATGACGACGCTCTCCTCGCGAAAGGTCGCGATCAGCGAAGCCATGGGCGAGGCGCTGGAGGTGCTGCGCAGGTTCAACTACGAGCGCATCTACCTCCGCCCAGCTTCGATCGAACAGTCGGCGGCAGTCGTCGAGCTCCTGCGTTCCCTCGTCGATCATTACGTCAGCCACCCAGCCGCGATACCGGGCACGACCGGGCTCGTGCCCGGCCACCCGGACACGGTTCGAGCAGCGGTCGGATACGTGAGCGGGATGACGGACCGCTTTGCGTGCACGAAAGCGGTGGAGCTCTTCGGCGTCAGAGCCACCGTTCTCGTGGACGCCATGAAACCGTTGTGATAGCTGGCTGATCTCGCCGCCGCTCGCTCAAAGCTAGTCGAGCGGTCGCGGCATATTGTGCCCCTTCAGGTCATGGCGCAGGGCTAGGTCCAAGTACGGACGAGTTAGAGAAACCGGGCTCGGCGGCATATAGCCCCGCGCCCACTCCGCGCCGCGATCCGGGTAGCCATCGGCCCAGGCACCACGAAGAACGGTGCCATCTTGAACCGCACCACCCGACCGGTCCCCTACGATGACGCGCAAGCGGAAGGAGCACTCGCGTGGACGTGCGCATCGGGATCATCCATTCGGTGAGAGAGCTCGACATCGATCTCCCAGAAGGGACCAAGCAGGAGGGAATCATCGCGGACGTCGACAAGGCTCTGGCTCAGCCCGATGGCGTCCTCTGGTTGGCCGACAAGCGCGGGCGCCACGTCGCAGTGCCCGCAGCCAAGATCGCCTATGTCGAGATCGGCGGCGGGGGCGAGGACCGGCGCGTCGGCTTCGGCACCTCCTGAGCTCAGAGCTCGGTGCCCGAGCTTCTCTCCTACAAGCTGCTCTTCGTCACCGGAAAAGGCGGCGTCGGCAAGACCACCACCGCCGCCGCCATCGCTCTGCTCGCGAGCCAGCACGGTCGCCGGACTCTTGTCTGCGAGGCAGAGCCCAGGGGGGACCTTGCCCGCGCTTTCGAGTGCGGCCCGACGCCGTTCGGCGGCTTGCGCGTCAGCGAAGACCTTGTGGCGATGTCGATGGACACAGAGGCGTCGCTTCGTGAGTACCTACGGGTCGTGGCGAGGGTGCCCAACGTCGGGCACATCTTTCCGGTGGCCAGGGCCTTCGACTTCGTGGCGACGGCGGCACCGGGGATCAGGGAGATCCTCACGGTCGGCAAGCTGTGTTTCGAGGTCCGAGAGGGCCACTATGACCTCGTTGTCGTCGACGCCTCCTCGACCGGCAGCGTCGTCGGCCAGCTGGCGGCACCGACGGGCATCAACGAGCTGATCCGGGTGGGCCTGGTCAGGTCGCAGACGGACTGGATATTGGAGATCCTCGGTGACCCCTCCCGAACCGGGGCGGTGGTGGTCACGACGCCGGAGGAGATGCCCGTGACCGAGGCGATCGACCTGGCCGGTCGGCTGGCCGAAGAGACCCCCGTTCATCTCGCCTGCGTGGTCGCCAACAGGGTCCTGCCGGAGCTTTTCGGCCGTTCCGAGGAGCAGATCTTCAACGAGCTCTGCCGCCCGACCAGGCTCGATTTGATCGCCCGGGAGCTCGACTCGTCCCGCGAGCTCGTCGAGGACGTGCTCGCGGCGGCGAGGCTTGCCGTCACCGTGCGCCGGGACGGCGTCGCCCACCTGGAGCGGCTGAGGGCCGAGATCGCGGCGGAAGTGCCGCTCTTGTACCTGCCGTACCTGTTCGCACGCGCGCACGGGCTTCGAGCCGTTCGCCAGGTTGCCCGCGCCCTGTCCGAGGAGCTGTTGACGTGAGCCGGCGCGCGGGCGACCCCGGCTCAAGGCCCGGCACGCGCCGGTCCGCCGGGGCTCGGAGTGCCGGCCCGAGTGTCGCGCAGGACCAGACGCGTCGACTCGAGCAGCTCCTCTCGGCGAAGGAGATCGTGGTCGTTTGCGGCCCGGGCGGAGTCGGAAAGACCACCATCTCGGCCGCGCTCGCAGCCACGGCGGCCGCCCGCCTGGGCGGCCGGGTGCTCGTGCTCACCGTCGACCCGGCGCGCCGCCTCGCGGATGCGCTCGGGATCGCAGGGCTGGGCAACACGGCCCGCAGGGTGCCCGACGAGGCGTTCGCCGAGGCGGGGGTGCGCCCGAAAGGCGAGCTCTACGCCGCCATGCTCGACATGAGCGAGTCCTGGGACGCACTCGTACGCAGGTATGCACCCGATCCCGGGACGGCGAGCCAGATCCTTTCCAACCCGCTCTACAAGAACATCACGCAGCGGTTCGCGCAGGGCCACGACTACATAGCCATGGAGCGGCTCTACGAGCTTCACGAACAAGGCGACTACGACCTGCTTATCGTCGACACCCCACCATCGCTGAACGCGCTCGATCTTCTCGATGCGCCGGGGCGCATGGCTGAGTTCTTCTCCTCGAGGTTGTTGCGGTGGCTCATCGTGCCTTACCGGTCCCGGCTCGTGAATCTCGCCTCGCGGCCCTTCTATCAGGTCGCGGACCGCGTCCTCGGCAGCCAGTTCCTGGAGGACCTGGCAGGCTTCTTCATACTTTTCCAGACGATGAGGGACGGTTTCGTCGCCCGGGCGGACGCCGTGAACCGCCTGCTGCGCGACGTGCGCACGACCTTTGTCATCGTGACCACGCTCGAGGCGGTGCCAGCGGTGGACGCCGAGCAGCTCATCGAGAGCCTTCGGGCCCGCCGCCTGCATCTCGGCCTGCTCGTGTGCAACAGGGTGTTGCCGGGGTCCTTCTCGGACCCATCCGTCGGCCGCACCGCCGAGCTGCTCGGGCAGCGCTCGAGCGAGCTCGCCGAGTCGTTGGCGGGCCGGCTGCCGGTGGACATGGCGGCCGCGAGCCGTCCCACGACCGACACGATCGCCCGAGTGCTGAACGAAGTGGCCCGCAGCTTTGCCAACTTCCGGCTCGTGGCGACCCGCGAGGCCGAGCTGTTAGAGGAGCTCTCCACAGCGCACGAGGTGACGGCGGCCGTGCCCTATCACCCGGGGAATGTCACCGACCTGCGGGGTCTTCTCGAGGTGGGCGCCAGGATCTGGGGCGACGAAGGCGCCGCCCCGAGCGGTGAAGCCTCGGCCACGGACCGGCCGAGAGGGCGTCGAGGCGCCGGCTCATCGAAGGAGGACACGGGGCCGGTTGCGCCGGGACCCTCGGCCGGCCACTGACGGCCTTCACGGCCGCGACCGGCGCGGCATGATCTGGTGCACGCACCGGCCGGCCCTGGCCCAGGTCCGGGGCCGGTACAACAAGGACGGAGCACATATCGATGTCTGAGATCCTGACCGCCACCGAGATCGACCGACACAGGCTCGAGCCCTCGCGGCGCGAAGGCCAGGACGGCTGAGCGATGAATCCCTCTCTCGATCCGCGCCCGCTCACGATGCTCCCCGCGCCCGACCTCATCCGCCGTTACACGTCCATCGAGGTCCCTCAACGCCTCCACCTGGAGAGCCTGATGGCGTCCTGGGGCCTTCTCGCCGATTTGTCTTTCTCCGACCTGTTGCTGTTCGTGCCCGTCACACGTGACAGAGGAGAGGGAGAGGAAGCAGTGACCGGTGTCGGGCTGGCCGGAGTTGAGACAGCCGGGTTGGGGGCGGCTGAGCGCGGGGACCCCACGGCGAGGCCCGAATCCCGGCCCACCGAGCCTGGCGCGTTCGTTGTGCTGGGACAGATCCGCCCCACCACGAGCCAGACCCTCTACGAGAGCGATCTGGTCGGCCAGGTTCAGCCCACCCAGAGCTTGCCGAACCTGGTTGAGGCTTATCAGAGCGGGGTGATCGTCCGCGCCGAGCAGCCCAGTGCCTTCGCCGACGGGCTCGTACGGATAACTCACATCCCCGTGCGCCACCGTGGAACGGTGCTCGGTGTGCTGTGCCGAATCTGGTCGCCATGGACAACCCGGCGGCGGGGCACGTTGGAACGCGTCTATCTCGAGCTTTTCGAGAGGTTGTCGGTCATGGTCGCCGACGGGCTGTTTCCTTTTGTCGACGACGAAGCTGCCGTCGAAGAGGCGCCCCGCGTGGGCGACGGCGTGCTCGTCATCGATTCTCGTGAGCGCATCACCTTCGCGTCACCGAACGCGGTGAACGCCTTGCATCGTGCATCTATCACCTCCGCGATAGTCGGCTCGAGCTTGGCCGCCCTCGGGCTCGAGACCTCGGCCGTCGACGAGGCCTTCGCGAACAAGCTTCCGGCGATCGAGGAGGTCGAGAGGCTTCCTGACGTCATGTTGATGATCCGCTGCATTCCCCTCATCTCCAGGGGAGAGGTGACAGGCGCGGCGATCCTGCTTCGCGACGTCACGGACCTGCGCCGCAGGGATCGGCTCCTTTTGACCAAGGACGCGACCATTCGCGAGGTGCACCATCGCGTGAAGAACAACCTCCAGACGATCTCGTCCCTGCTTCGCCTCCAGGCGCGGCGTTTGGACGACACGGAGGCCGCTGGCCGGACAGCCTTGCTGGAAGCAGAGCGGCGTATTCGCGCCATCGCGCTGGTTCACGACATCTTGGCGCGCGACTCGACCGAGCAAGTGCCCTTCGAGGAGATCGTCTCGGCGCTCGTCGACATGGTCCGCGAGACGAACACGATCTCGTTCCCGGTCACGATCGAGGTCGAGGGAAGCCTGGGAGACGTGGCGGCGGCGGTGGCGACTCCGCTCGCGGTCGCAATCGCCGAGCTCCTCCAGAACGCCATGGAGCACGCCTTTCCGGAGGCGTGGACTGCGGGGCGCTGGAAGGGGGCAGATGCGTGTGTCGAGCTGGTGCTCAACGAGCAACCCGACGCGCTGGAGGTCGTGGTGCGAGACAACGGCCGGGGCTTGCCCGAGGGGTTCGACGTCGACCGGACACGCAGCCTCGGCCTGTCGATCGTCCGTGACCTGGTTCGCAGTCAGCTGGGCGGCACGATCAAGATGGACTCGGAGGAGGGCACCGTCGTCCGGCTCGACATCCCGGTGAGCGGGCGGGCCAGCTAGGGAACTGAGGCGCGGAACAGGTTCAGTTGGGCTCTGGCAGGTTCAGTCGGCGCCGAGCAGGTTCAGCCGGCGCTGAGCAGGTTCAGCCGGCGGCGCGAGCGTTCAGCAGGCGTGGCGGCGCTGGGCGGAAAGCCAAGCCTTGCGCAGCTTGCGACGTTCTTCTTCCGAGGTGGCTCCCCACACGCCAGACTCCTGGTTGGTAGCGAGGGCGAACTCGAGACAAGGATCGCGGGCCTCGCACTCGAAGCAGACCCCTTTTGCGGCCTCGATCTGCTCGATTGCTTGACCCGTAGTTCCGATGGGAAAGAACAGGTCAGGGTCAGTGTCCCGACAAGCCGCCACCTGGCGCCAATCGTCGCTGTCCCACTCCGTCGAGCGGGTCCAAGTCAGAGCCACCCTGCCTCCTCTGCAGTTGCCGATCGCCGTGGACGCCCACCGTCGACCACACGCGTTCGTGAACAGAATCACAAAACTGGTGTCCGGAAACCGACCTTGTGCGGGCTAGAGGCCGGCGAAGAGGCGGTCGGTTCTCGAACTGCGGCCCAATCCTAAAGTAGGTGAGGGCCCGATGCAAGCATGTGATCACGATCACGAACTGCCCGGACCGCTCGCCTGCCGACCCCCTCTGATCTGGGACGGCGATGGCGCTGGCAGGGTGCGAGGGGAGGAGAGACTTTGACGGAGATCTTTGCCCACCGAGGATCGTGGCATCTGACCAGGGAAAACACTGTCCCGGCTTTCATCGCCGCCCGGGAGCTGGGCGCGGACGGAGTCGAGCTCGACGTGCAGCTGACGGCTGACGGTGCCGTTGTCGTCCACCACGACTCCGACCTGCCCGGTGTCGGCCCAATTGCGGCTCTCTCGTCAAAGGAGCTGCCTGACTGGCTTCCCACTCTCGGCGAGGCGCTGGAGGCTTGCGCGCCTCTGGCGGTGAACGTCGAGATCAAAGACGAAGGTCCGACCGGAGCTGCACAGGGCCGCGCACTCGCGTCGAAAGTAGCAGCGCTCCTGTCGCCTCGGAGGGAGGCGGCTCGGATCGTGGTCTCGTCGTTCTCTCTCTCGGCGATCGACGAAGTGCGCGCCTGTGCCCCGAGCCTGGCGACGGCGCTGCTCATCGACGTCGCAGGCGATCCCATGGCATGGCTCGTGACCGCTCATCGCCATGGGCATGGTGGCCTGCATCCGTTCTTCCTCGATGTGGACGAAGCCCTCATGAAGGCCGCCAAGGCCTCCGGCATGGCGATCCGGGCGTGGACAGTGGATGATCCGGCCCGCATCGCCGCGCTCGCCGTACTCGATGTCGACGCGGTCATCACAAACGACGTCCCCGCGGCCCTTCACGCGATCGGGCGCTCCCAGCCGCGAGCCGATCCACGGCCGCCGGGCAGTGTATGACCAGCCGTTCCTGGCGCTCCGGTTGGCCAATGGGCGACTCGTCGGAGAGAATCGCCGCATGAATGTCGCGGTATGCGTGAAGCAGATACCAGATACGGCCTCGCCCTATGCCCTCGAGCCCGAGGACTACACACTCGTTCGCGAGGGGAAGCTGATCATGGACGATTCCGATAGCTACGGGGTGGAGATGGGCCTGCAGCTCGTGGAGGCTGCCGGCGGCGGCGAGGTCTCCTTGGTCTCGATGGCCCCGAACGGAGAAACGAGCGGGCTGCGCAACGCCCTGGCGATCGGAGCAGCCAAGGCCGTCCTGGTGTCAGATCCGGTGCTCGCCGGATCGGACGCCCTCGGAACCGCGAAGGTTCTGGCCGCGGCCATACGACGGCTGGAACCGGACCTCGTGATCGCAGCCACCGAGTCGACCGATGGCTATACAGGTACGACGCCTGTCCAGATCGCGGAGCTGCTGAGCTGGCCGTCTGTGAGCTTCGCCAAGCACGTCGAGGTCTCCGGCGGACTGCTTCGAGTCCGGCGCCAGACCGAGGCAGGTTACGACGAGGTCGCGTGTCCGCTTCCGGCCGTCGTGACGGTGACAGCCGGAGTCGTCGAGCCGCGCTACCCGTCGTTCAAGGGGATCATGGCCGCGAAGTCCAAGCCCATCGAGGAGCTGAAGGTGGCGGATCTCGGACTCGATCCCGCAGAGGTCGGACTTGCCGGTGCCCGCCAGCAGGTGATCTCCGTCGAAGCTGCCGAGGCCCGCAAGGCAGGCGAGATCGTCATCGACGATGGCGAGGCTCATGAGCGCGTGATCAGCTTCCTAGAGCAGCTCAAGATCCTGTAGGAGGGGGGCTGGAGTGGAAGAGATCTGGGTGCTCGCCGAACAGCGCGGTGGTGTTCCAGCCGGCATCGTCCTCGAGTTGCTGACTGCGGCGCGCGGCTTTGGCAGAGTCGTCGAGGCCGTCACCTGGGGCACCGGCTCGGCGAGCGCGGCCACGGCCCTCGGTCAGTACGGGGCGACGAAGGTGCACGACATCGGTGACATCGGAGAGTCGTTGCCCGGGCCCAAGGTCGCAGCCGCGATCGCGGCCCACATCTTGGGCGGCGATCGCCCCGATGCCATCCTCATCGGCGCGACCTACGACGGCCGCGACATCGCGGCTCGACTGTCGGTCCGCCTCGACCTGCCCGTGCTGACCAACATCGTGGGCATCGACGCCTCAGACGGCGCGCTGACCACCGAGCACGCGATCTTCGGCGGCTCGGCGCTGCTCCGGGCGCGTTTTACAGGAGGCGGCCCAGGGATATTTGTGATCCGGGCGAAGTCCTTCGCGGCCGAGCCGGTCAGCCCGGCAGAAACGGCCGAGGGGGCAGCCCTCCCCGAGCCCGCGGCATCGCCGGTGATCGTGGTCATGGAGGTTCCCGACACGGGACAAAGCGATGCCGCAAGGATCGTCGCCCGCCACGAGGAGGAGCGCAGCGGTCCCAAGCTCGACGAAGCCGCCGTCGTGGTATCCGGTGGCCGTGGCCTCGGCTCGCCCGACAATTACTCACTCATCACCGAGCTCGCGCAACTGCTCAACGGCGCTCCGGGCGCGTCACGCGCCATTGTCGATGCAGGCTGGGTGCCCTACGCCTTCCAGGTGGGCCAGACCGGCAAGACGGTCAAGCCGACGGTCTACATCGCCTGCGGGATCTCCGGGGCGACTCAGCACATGGTGGGCATGAAGTCTGCCAAGAACATCATCGCGATCAACAAGGACCGCGAGGCCCCGATCTTCACGATCGCGGACCTTGGTATCGTCGGTGACGTCACCAAGGTGATCCCCAAGCTGATCGAGGAGCTCAGAGCTCGTCGCTAGCCGGCCCAACCGCCCGGGGCCGTCGCCGGCGGCTTTCCGCCCAACCGCCGGGCACAAGCGCCCCCATCAGCACGGCCCCTCAGACGCCTGCGGGCCTCCACCCCCAGGGGCCGAGGGATGTGTATCGTCGGGCGGCCGAAGCCATACGAGACCCGCGTGGCGAAAGCTCACATGAAGGACTCGCCGGTTGCTTTTTCCGACCATTGACTTCGCAATCTTCTTCGGGATCGTCTTCACCGGCAACTGGCTCCTCGCGCCCTTCCCGAAGCGCTGGCGTGTCTTCATCCTCGTCGCGAGCTACGTCTTCTACGGATGGTGGGACTGGCGCTTCGTCTTCCTCCTCGCCGTCTCCACCGTGTGCACGATCGCCGGCGGTCGCCTCGTCCACCGGGCCCGCAGCGAGGCCGGTAGGCGAGCGTGGGTGATCACCGCCGTCGTGGCGGAGCTGGGCCTGCTCGGTTGGTTCAAGTACGCGGGCTGGTTTAGCGTCAACCTCGACAACGTCCTGCACCATCTCGGGATGGGTGACCCCGTCCCATTGATCCAGGTCACGCTCCCGGTCGGGATCTCGTTTTTCACCTTCATGGGGCTGTCGTATGTGATCGACATCTACCGGGGGAGTCTCGAGCCCTCACCCTGGTTGGACGTGGCAGTCTTCGTGGCCTTCTTCCCGCACCTCGTCGCGGGGCCGATCGTGCGCGGCGCGGACTTGCTCCCGCAGATCCGCAGGGCGCACCGACGCGACCCGCGCCGGATAGCCCTGCCCAGGGCCGCGTACCTCATCTTCGGTGGCCTGTTCAAAAAGGTCGTGCTCTCCAGCTACATCTCCTCACAGATCGTCGACCCGGTCTTCGCGAACCCGCACACGCACTCCTCGCTCGAGGTGCTGCTGGCCGTGTACGGATACGCGGTACAGATCTACTGCGACTTCAGCGGCTACACCGACATCGCCATCGGCTGCGCTCTCCTGCTCGGCTTTCGCTTCCCGGAGAACTTCAACGCTCCCTACACGGCCACGTCCTTGCAGGATTTCTGGCGGCGGTGGCACATGACCTTGTCGTTGTGGCTGCGTGACTACCTCTACATCCCGCTCGGTGGCAATCACGGATCGCGGCGCGCGATGTACCGCAACATCATGATCACGATGGTTCTCGGCGGGTTGTGGCACGGGGCCGCTTGGACCTTCGTCGTCTGGGGTGCCTACCACGGCGTGGGACAGTGCCTGGGCCACTACCGACGGGCGAAACGGGTCGAAGCGGGGCTCCCCGCTCAACGACAGGGGCGGTGGTGGTTGGCGTGGGAACAGTTTGCGACCTTCCAGCTCGTTTGCGTGGGATGGGTCTTTTTCCGCGCGACCTCGTTCGGGAACGCCTTCGCGATCTTCGGACGGCTGTTCACGGGCTGGACCCAGCCGTCCCCGCTGGTGAATTTCGCCGTGCTGCTCATTCTCGTGGTCGGCATCGGGTCTCAGTACGTGCCAAAAGTGTTTCCCCTGCGCGCGCAAGAGGTGTTCTCACGCCTTAGCGTGTTCGCTCAGGGAGCGGTGTTGGCGGCCGTGCTCCTCGTCATCACGACGCTGGGGCCCCCGGGTGTGGCGCCGTTCATCTACTTCCGATTTTGAGACTGGGACGATCTTGTCGAAGGTGGCGCGGGCTTCTTGAGGATCTTCAGGAACGGACACGGGTCGGCTGACCGCGAGCCCGGTCGCAAGGGCGATCGGGAACCGAGCAGCGGCAGAGCACGCTCGGACAGAGCGGCCAAAGACGCCCCGACGAGGCGGTCCGCCAGTTCCGCCAGGGCGGCGAAAGACGCCCCGCCGAGACGGTCCCTGATTTCCCGCAGGGCGGCGAAAGACTCCGGCTCGAAAGACGCCCCGCCGAGACGGTCCCTGATTTCCCGCAGGGCGGCGAAATACGCCGGCTCGAAAGATGCCCCGCCGAGACGCTCCGTAACTGGCAGGGCGTCGAAAGCCATCTCCTCTAGGGCGCCGGCGACCCCGGCACGGGCTCGACCGGCGCAAGCTGCCTCTGAGCCATTGGTGCGCCGCCGTACCCAAAGCCCGCAAGGGCAAACGGGCCAGCAGTCGCCGGCCCGTCGACAAGTCCCGGCCCGTAGACCAGTTCCGGCCCCTCCCCAAGTTCCGGTCCGTCGACAAATCCCGGCCGGTCCCCAGGTCCTGCGCCGTCAGGAGGCACCGGTGCGCGCAGAGGACGAAGGCGCGCCGACCGACAAGCGGAGGAGAGCGTCAGCGGGTCGCATACTTGCCGTTGGAGGGCTCTGTTTCCTGATCTGGCTGTTGTTCGACGCCAATCAGCTCTACCACTCTGCGGAGGCAGGCCAGATCGGAGTACGCCGCAGCGTCGCGGTGACCGTCCTCCGGCCGATCGCCGCGCTCTCGAACGCGTTGCGGATCTCCGGGCCGGTGAACGCCACCGACAGCGCCCTCGGCAGGTGCGGGATAGGGGGGGCACCGGTGTGCGGCAGCGGAGGCAGCACCCTCCCCATCACCGTCTCGAGCACGATCCCCAGGACCACTCCAACCACCATTCCTCGGCCGGTGATCGTGACGGTGCGGTTGCCAACGGGCTATATGGGCCTTCTCGGCGAGCCGCATCTCGGCGGATTGCCGCCGCCTCCGCTGCCTGTCGCGTCTTGGCCGCCGCCGATCGCGTCCCCGACGGCTCGTCACCCTCTGACGCTGCTTTCCATCGGTGACTCCATCGGGGAGGACCTCGGCTATGGCCTCGGCGACGTGTTCTCGACCGACCCCGCCGTTCGCGTCGTCCAAGAGGGGCTCGAGGACACCGGCCTCGCACGGGCCGACTATTACAACTGGCCGGCGACCCTGGAGGTCGACCTGCGGCAGTACCACCCCAAGATCGTGGTCGTCATGATGGGGGCGAACGACGCGCAAGCGTTCTACGCGGGCAACAACGTCTGGCTCTCGTTCGGGCCGCCGCCGGCGCACCCCTCTTGGTGGCAGGCCTACCAGGCCCGTGTCGCGCTCGTCATGCAGGAGGCGACCGACGCAGGTGCCCACGTCATGTGGGTCGGTCTGCCGCCGATGGGACCGGGCTCAACGGTCCCGAGCTGGTTCCCCCAGCAGCTGAACAAGATCTTTTCCGCGGAGGTGCTCGCCCATCCTGGGGTGACGTACTTCCCGGCGACGAAGGTTCTCTCCAACAAGGAGGGCGGGTTCACGACCTACTTGTGGATTGGCGGATCGCCGCAGCAGATCCGCTCCAGCGACGGCGTGCACCTGCTCCCCGCGGGCTACGACCTGCTTGCCCAAGATCTCGTCCAGCCGATGGAGCGGACCTGGCACGTGAACCTGCACGTCGGCTAGCTCAGTGCCCTCCCGCGGCGGCGCGCCTGCGAGCCTGCTCGATCTCCGCCTCCGCCGCCTCACGGCCCGCCCAGGTCGCACCTTCGACTGACTTGCCGGGCTCCAGGTCCTTGTAGACCTCGAAGAAATGCTGGATCTCGAGCCGGTCGAACTCGGGAAGGTGGCGCAGATCCTGCAGGTGCTCCTGGCGAGGATCGCGGGCCGGTACCGCGATGATCTTGTCGTCGGGCCCTTTCTCATCTGTCATCCGGAACATCCCGATCGCCCTCGAGCGGACGACGCAGCCGGGAAACGTCGGTTCCTCGACCAGCACGAGAGCATCGAGCGGATCACCGTCGAGCCCAAGGGTCCCGTCGACGAAACCGTAGTCCGCGGGGTAGCGGGTCGAGGTGAAAAGCATCCGGTCCAGGTAGATCCGGCCCGTGGCGTGGTCCATCTCGTACTTGTTCCGCTGGCCCTTTGGGATCTCCACTACAACTTCGAATTCCATCAGCTGGCCTCCGGGGCAGGGTGGGGAGCGGCGGCGGCGCGCCGGAGCAGCTCGACCAGCGGAGCCTGCAGACCCGGTGCCGCAGCCAAGATGGTCGGCCCCTCGAAAAGCCCCTCGAGGGCGATGACCGTGGCCCCGGCCTCTCGGGCGATGAGGCCGCCTGCGGCGCTGTCCCATGGCTTGAGCTCCGACTCGTAGAAGGCGTCGAGACGCCCGCAAGCCACCGCGCAGAGATCGAGCGCGGCCGAGCCGGCACGCCGGATGTCGCGCACTTCGGGCAAGACGACCGAGAGCAGGCGAGCTTGAGCAGCCCGGTTCCGGGCGCTGTAGGAGAAACCAGTGCCCACGAGCGCCTCGCCAATCGGCCGGCCCGTCGCCTCGAGCCGCAGCTCGCGGCCGTCCAATGCGGCGCCCGTCCTCTCAGAGGCGGTGAACATCTCGCCGGTGGACGGATTGTGGACCACCCCCACGATGCTCCGGCCTGCCACCCAGGCTGCGATCGACACCGAGAAGACGGGGATGCCGTAGAGATAGTTGATGGTGCCGTCGAGCGGATCGATGACCCAAGTCAAGCCGGTGGAGCCTTTCCTGGAACTGCCTTCCTCGCCATGGACGCCGTCGTCGGGCCGGGCACGCAGCAAGGAGCCTACGATCAGCGCCTCACTCGATCGGTCGACGTCGGTGACAAGATCGGTCGGGCTCGATTTCGCCGAGGCACCGCCGGCGAGCAGGAGGCCTCCGGCAACCTCGGGCAGCCGGGCGCGCAAGAGCTCGCCGGCCGCGAGGGCGACCTCCTGAGCGAGCTCCAAGAGCTCAGGCTGTGCCTTCACATCCCGGCCCTGGTCCCCATCGGCCCTCGCCGGCCCGGTCATGGCGCGCGGCGTCCGGTGCCGGCCGGTGCGCCCCCGCGCAGGCTGACGAGCTGGGCCAAACGGGCCACGAGAACCTCGATCACGAGCTCGTCCGGCCAGTCCACCACGCCGCGAAGATCGAGATCGGCATCGGCGATCAGGCTAATGGCCCGGGCGATGCGCTCGGGGCCGAGTCTTCGCGCCTGAGCGAGCGCCTTTTGGGCAGGGAATGGCTTCAAGTCGAGGAGGGACGCTGCGGCGCTCGAGTCGGTTATGCCGGTGCCGTCGAGGCGCAGCATCGCCCCGTAATGCCTGTGCAGCGTGGCCAGTACCTGGAAGGGGTGGCGGCCTCCCGAGCCGAGCAGGCGATGCGCGACCCGCACTGCGGTCTTCGCGTCGCCGTTGTCGAGGGCGTCGGTGAGGTCCCACGGCGGCGCTCCACCTTCTTCTCCGAGAAACGGCTCCAGTTGCGCCAGCGTCACCCGCTCACCCTCGCCGTATGCGGCCGCGAGAACGTCCAAGAGCGGGTGCAAGCGCGACAGGTCTTCGCCGAGGTGCTTCTCCAGCAGCTGTCGGGCGGCAGGCTCGAGGTGGACGGGCCCGCGCTGCAGCTGCTCGTTCAGCCACTGAGTTCGCGCCTTGCTGGACGAGCCCGGCGAGGTGTCGATCTCCCGACCGCGAGCCTTGACCACCTTGGCGAGGGGAGCGGGCAGGGCCTTGCCGACCACCGCCAGCACGAGGACGTTCGGCGCGAACGGCTCGTCGAGGCGCGAGGCGAGCTCGGCAGCCTGGGCGGCATCGAGGTTCTCCGCCTCGCGCAGCACGACGATGCGGCGATCGGCCAGGAATGCAGGTGTGAACAGCGCGTCGATCACCGCACCGATCACGCCCTCGTCGCTGCTGGGAGGCGCCGGCACCCGGTGCTCCTCGACGGCGACAGCGAGGCTGCCCCCGGTCATCGACGCGTCCTCGGCCTCCTCGGCTGAGCCATTCGGCGAGGTGAGCTCGGCGAGAAGCCGGCTGACGCCACGGTCGACAAGGGTTGGTTCGGCACCCTTTATGACGAAGACGGCTGTGGACTCAGCGGACAGGGTGCTCATCTCGGCTCGGGCTCCTTTTCGGCTCCGGGCGCCGGGGCCGCGTCGCCGGCTTCGCTTTCGGTTCCGGGCGCCGACTCCATGATCGCGGCCAACAGGTCGCGGACCTTGCAGGTGCCGGCGACGTCGTGGACCCGGATCAGGCGGCAGCCACCTGCGATCCCGAGCGCCGCAGAGGCGAGGGAGGCGTTGCGGCGCTCCCCGATGGCGAGCTCCAGCAGGACTCCGAGGAAGGTCTTGTTCGACGAGGACAAGAGCAACGGGTAGCCGAGCGAGGCGAGCCGGGCAGAGCTCTGCAAGAGCAGCAGTGACTGGTCGGGCGTCTTGCCGAGGTCGAGGCCGGCGTCGAGGATGATGTGATCGGCCGGGATCCCGCTCGCGAGAGCGCGCTCGGCACGCAGCAAGAGGAAACGCTCCACATCGGCGACGAGATCATCATAGTGGGGCTCGGGATCCGGCACTCGCGGCGACAGGCGTATATGGGTGGCCACCACGCTGGCTTTGGCGGCCGCGGCGACCTGGAGGTAATCGGGGTCGGCGAAGCCGCTGATGTCGTTGCCCAGGACCGCTCCGGCTTCGAAGGCGGCCGCGGCCACCGGCGCCCTCCAGGTGTCGACCGAAAGCGGCACGTCGTAGCGGTCGTGGAGGGAGGCGATGGCAGGCACGACCCGGTCCAGTTCCTCGGCCTCGGTCACTTCTGGACCGGGGCCCGCCTTCACCCCGCCCACGTCGAGCGCGTCGGCGCCCTCCCGGACCAGCTGCTCCGCACGCGCGAAGAAACGGTCCAAGTTGAAATACGCACCCTTGTCGAAAAACGAGTCCGTCGTGCGGTTGAGGATCCCTATCACCAGTGCCCGGGTCGCAAGGTCGTAGCGATGCCGGCCCAGGCCGAGGGGGACTGGGTGCCGAGGCCACCACACAGGGCTGTGTGTCAGCTGCACGCCTGTGCCCGGGCGGGCCCTGTCAGAACAGCCGGGAAGCCAGGGCCCGGCGGTACTGATCGCGCCTCGGGTCCGAGGGATCCATCGTCTCGAGGAGGTCCACGAACTCCTGGCGCGCCTCGTCGTCGCTCTTCACCCGCTCCAGCAAGGCGTCCAGGTGCGTTTCCAGCTCGGCGCCACGGCCCGCGCCGTTCGCGTTCGCCGCTACCGACGTGCCGGCGACTGCCAGCCGAGCGAGCGCGGCGACGCGCCGGGCCTCGCCGACGTCGGGGATCTTGGCGAGCAGGCCCAGCGCCTCCTCGGCTTCGCCACGCCCGACGAGGATCTCGGCCAGGCCGACGACGGCAGCAGGCAGGTCGGGCTCGATCTCGAGTGCCCTGCGGAGCGAGGCCTCATCGCCCGCGGCGACCAGATTCTCGGCTTCGCTCGGGGTGGGCAGCAGCCTGTTGACGAACTCGCGGACGGCGCTCTCGCCGAGCGCGCCGATGAACCGGTCGACGATCTGGCGGTTCCTGATCGCGAAGACGGCCGGGATCGACTGCACCTGGAAGCTCTGCGCGATGAGAGGGTTCTCGTCGACGTTGACCTTCACGAGCTCGACGGCGCCGCCGGTCGCGTCGACCACGCTCTCGAGGATCGGGCTGAGGGCCTTGCAGGGCCCGCACCAGGGAGCCCACAGGTCGACGAGGACGGGGACGGTGTCCGAACGGACGAGGACATCCTCCTCGAAGGAGGCGTCTGTAGAGTCGAGTGTCATTGGGCGCGACGCTACCGGCTTGCCGAGCCCACCTGCCCTTCGATGCTCACGAGCGCCCTGCCCCTGGTGCCGCTCGACCTTGCCGCCTGCTGCGGCTGGACAACACTGCTTACTGTGGCTCGAACTCGCTGCCTACTGTTGGCGGCTCGAGTCGTGCCGAGCCGATCAGCGCCGAAGGCAGCTTGTCAGACGACAAAGTACTTGGCCATCGGGTGATGGCAGACGATAGCGAGAGTCGTCTGCTCGGGATAGAGCTGGAAGCCCTCGCTTACAGAGACCCCGATGCGGCCGGCTGCGAGGAGGTCGACGACCTTCGCGTTGTCCTCGAGTTCCGGGCAGGCAGGATAACCGAATGAGTACCGACCGCCACGGTGCTGCTGGCGGAACAGGCCGGTGAGCGTCGGCGCGTCCTCGCCGGCAAAGCCCCATTCCTCACGGATGCGGCGGTGCCACAGCTCGGCGAGAGCTTCTGTCATCTCGACAGACAGCCCGTGTGTCACCACGTAATCCCGGTAGCGGTTGGCGGCGAACAGCTCGGCGGTACGTGCCGAGGCGCCGGCCCCCACCGTCACGATCTGAAACGCCGCGTAGTCGGCGACGTGCGCGCTCGCCGGCCTGAAGAAGTCTGCGATGCACAGGTACGGCTCCTTGCGCTGGCGCGGGAAGCTGAACCGGGTTCGCTCGGCGGTTCGCCGGTCATCGGTATAGACGACGAGATCGTTGCCCTCCGCGTTGACCGGGAAGTAGCCCCAGACCACCTGAGGTACGAGCAGGCCTTCGGCCTTGGCTTCGTCGAGGCGCCCGCGGAGCTCGGCTCGGATGCGTTCTTTGAACTCGGCATCGGTCTCGCCGGCTTCGGGTCGGTAGCCCCACTGGTTGCGAAAGAGAGCCGTTTCGTTGAGGTACGAGGTGATGTCGTCGAGGGGGATGCCCTTTGCGACCCGGGTCCCGAGAAACGGGGGCTCGAACAGCTCATTGTCCATCCCCACTTCCGGTGAGCGCGCCGGAAGGTTTGCCGCGTCGATCTCGCCGACCTGCTCGCTCCGCCTCGGGGGGAGCTTGCGGCCCGAGAGCTCGGTCCCGAAGCTCGGGTCGTCGACACCACTGCGCTTGATCTCCATCAGCCGGTCGAGAAGGTGCAGGCCCTCGAAGGCGTCTTTACCGTAGAAAACGCGGCCTTTGTACAGGCTACGTAGGTCCTTTTCGACATAGGTGCGCGTGAGCGCGGCACCGCCGAGGATGACGGGATAGCCGGACTTGCCGAGCCGGTTCAGCTCCTCGAGGTTGTCGCGCATGATGAGCGTCGACTTCACGAGCAACCCGCTCATGCCGATGGCATCGGCCTCGATTTGATCGGCTTTCGCGAGCATCTCGGACATCGGGACCTTGATGCCGAGATTGTGGACCTCGTATCCGTTGTTGGTCAGGATGATGTCGACCAGGTTCTTGCCGATGTCGTGCACGTCGCCCTTCACGGTCCCGAGGACTATGCGGCCCCGCCCGGCTGACTCGGTGCGTTCCATGTGCGGCTCCAGGTAGGCGACTGCGGCCTTCATCGTCTCGGCTGAGCCGAGCACGAAGGGAAGCTGCATCTGACCCGAGCCGAAGAGCTCGCCGACTGTGCGCATCCCGGAAAGCAGCATCTCGTTCACTATGTCGAGCGCCGCGTGCCCGGCCCCGAGGGCCTCGTCGAGCTCGTCCTGGAGGCCGTTGCGGTCACCGTCGACGATGCGTTGCTCCAGTCGCCGTTCGATCGGCCAGCCGGACCGGTCCTCGATCGCGGAGTGCAACGCCGCGCTCTCGCCCTCGAAGGCGGCGATGAGCGCAGAGAGCGGGTCATAGCCCTCGCGGCGCCTGTCATAGATGAGGTCCAGGCAGATCTCGCGGTCGGATTCGGCGATCTTGTGCAGAGGCTGGATCTTGCCGGCGTGCACGATCGCGGCGTCGAGCCCGGCTTGGACGCACTCGTGCAGGAACACGGAGTTGAGCAGCTGGCGCGCCGCCGGCGAGAGCCCGAAGGACACGTTCGACAGGCCGATCACCGTATGAACGCCTGGCAGTTCGGTCTTGATGCGCGAGATGGCCTCGATCGTCTCGATGCCGTCTCGCCGGCTCTCCTCCATACCGGTCGACAGCGGCAGGGCGAGGGGGTCGAAGAGAAGGTCCGACGGCTCGAGGCCGTAACGCCCGATGGCGAGGTCGTGGATCGCCTTGGCGGCACGCAGCTTCCACTCGGCGGTGCGGGCCTGGCCGTCTGTGTCGATGCAGGTGCAGATGACCGCGGCGCCATAGTCGCGGGCCAGTGTGAGGAAACGATCGAGCCGGGTGCCAGGCGCGTCCCCCTCCTCGAGGTTCACCGAGTTGAGGACGGGCCGCCCGCCGATCCACTGGAGCGCAGCCTCGGCGACCGGCGCCTCGGTGGTGTCGATGACGAGGGGGATGGACGACTGGGTCGCAAAGCGCTGTGCCACCTCTGTCATGTCCTTTACCCCGTCGGCACCGGTGTAGTCGACGCAGACGTCGAGCAGATGCGCCCCCTCGCGCGCCTGATCGCGCGCCATGGCGACGGTCGTCTCCCAGTCGCCTGCGAGCATCGCCTCGCGGAAGCGCTTGGAGCCGTTGGCGTTCGTCCGCTCGCCGATGACGAGGAACGACAGCTCCTGTTGGAAGGGCACGGCCACATAGAGTGAGGCGGCCGACGGCTCGTGCACCGGCGAGCGAGGAGCCGGTTCGAGGCCGGCGCAGGCCTCCACGACCTTGGCGAGGTGCTCGGGCGTCGTGCCGCAGCAGCCGCCGACGATCGAGACCCCGAGCTCGCTGATGAACACCGACAGGTGCTCGGCGAGAGCGTCAGGGGTCAGGTCGTAGTGCATTTTCCCGTCGACGACGGACGGCAAGCCGGCGTTGGGCAGAGCCGAGATCTGCGTGCGGGCCTGCTCGGAGAGGTAACGGAGCGCTTCGTACATCTCGACCGGGCCCGTAGCGCAGTTCATCCCGATGACATCGGGCTTCATCGCCTCCAGCGTGCAAAGTGCGGCACCGATCTCGCTGCCGAGCAGCATCCGGCCGGTGAGCTCGATGGTCACCTGCACCTGGATCGGCACTTCCCGCCCGGCGTGGCGCATTGCGCGACGAGCCGCCTGGATGGCGGCCTTGGCTTGCAACAGGTCGTAACAGGTCTCGATGAGCAGCAGGTCGGCGCCGCCGTCCAGCAGGCCGCGGGCGAGCACCTCGTAGCCGTCCCGTAGCTCCCCGAAACCGACCTGACCGAGGGTGGGGAGCTTCGTGCCCGGCCCCATGCTCCCCGCCACATAGCGTGGCCGGTCGGCCGTCGCGTAATCGCTGGCCACCTCCCTGGCCAAGCGGGCCGAGGCGCGGGCGAGCTCTTCGGCGCGCTCGGCGATCTTGTACTCGGCGAGCACTATGGGCAAGGACCCGAACGAGTTGGTCTCGACGACGTCGACGCCGACGTCGAGGAAGGACCGGTGAAGTTCCCGGACGATGTCCGGTCGGGTGAGGCACAGCATCTCGTTGCAGCCCTCGAGCGAGTCGCCGCCGAAGTCGTGGGCGCTCAGCTCGCGCAGCTGCAGGTTGGTACCGGTGGCGCCGTCATAGATCACGACGCGCTCGCGCGCCGTCTCGAGGTAACCCTTGGAAGTGCTCACCATCGACAGAGCCTACCGGGGCGCCCCACCTGCCCTCGTACCGGACCTGAAGGGACTCGGGCAGGCGCCGAAGGTGCCGTCGGGCAAGAGGGGGCAGCCGGATCCGGACCGCCAGCAGCTGAGGCCCGCGCCACTCGGCCATCTCGAAGTCGACGCAACGCTTGAGCGTCCGGGCGAAGGGGGCGTTCGGGCCCAGCCGCTCCCCGAGGCCGAGCGAACGGGCCGTGTCCTCCACGTCGAGCTCGACCCCCGCGGGCGACTCTTCGAGCCGGATCGTGAAGTGCCGCAGCAGCCAGGTGGTGGACGGTCCCAGAACTGGGAGCCAGAATCTCTCGACGTAGTCAGATCGCGGGTCGTAGCCGACCTCGTCGATCACCGGGTCGTGCCAGGGCTCGACGCGAAGCCGGAGGCGTCCTGCGGCGCTCAAGGACTCGGGTTCGCCGTGGCGAGACGTCGCGTCCGGCTCGTGTTGCACAAGCATTTGTTGACCTCCGTCATGCTGGAAGATGCGATCGCTCTGAATGCTCGCCTTCACCACTCCCGCGCCACCTACCGTTTCCCGGGCGCCGTTCGAACCGGTGCAGCAGTTGTCGGTATCAGTGATGCGCGTCAGGCCCCTGGTGTCGTCTCGCAGCGCTTGGAGCGCCGTCAGATCCAGGAAGAGAGTTTCTTGGCCGAGACCGTTTTCCAGGTCTCGGGCCACTCCGCCCGAGCCGTGGCCCTTTGGCATCTCTGGAGGAGGACGAGCTCGCCGGCGGCGAGAGCGCCTTCGGGTGCTGCGAGCGCGGACTTGCGTAACCATGCCTCGGCGACGACGGCGTCTTGGTGTTCGCCGAGCACCGTCTGCAGGTCGGCAAGGGCTATGGCAAAGCGAGCGGCTCGGGGGACGGCAGGCGCAACGGCTTCGGCCGAATACCGACACCGTTTGGCAAGGATGCGGACGTTGTGCAGCGCCGAGTCCGAGGGATCGTCGCCGAGGTTGGCAACAGCCTCGCTCAGGCGCCGCCAGGGCCGATGGACGAGCTCAGCGGCGACGCGGGAAGCAGGCAGCTTGGCCTGTTCGGGGAGCTTGGCCCGGATGGGTGGCTCGTTGGCGGCTTTGATGAGCGCATCGAGCAAGCTGAGATAGCGGGGGCTGCGCAGGACCGTGAGCATCGCGCTGCGGGCCGAGGCAACCTGGCTCGCGAGAAGTGACACGAGGAGCTGGACACCGGCGGCATCGGCTTCGGGAAGCGTCTGGGCCTGAGTCCGCAGCCGTTCGGCGAGCACGTCGTTGTCGCGCATGGTTCCAACGGCCGTCCCGAGCCAGCGCAAGTCGTCGCGCAGCTCCCCCGGCGGCACCGGCTCGAGGAGGGGCATGAAAGTGCGAAGCTCCGAGCGCAGCTGACGCACGGCGACCCGTAACTGGTGGACGTCTTCGGGGTCCTCGCCGAGGCGTACGCCGGGGTCGTGGCTCAGGATCTGGGCCACCGACTGGGCAAGGGCGTGCCGGACCAGCTGGCCGAGTGAGGCCTTGCGCCCGACCGGTGGAACGACGAGCTCGGGCGGTTCGAGCGCCTGCGACCCGAGTGCTCGCACGAGCTTGGGGACGGGCGGGTCCGCCCGGCAGCCCGCCGCGACCAGCCGGTCCACGGCGGCGTCGAGCAGTCGGTCACCAACCCGTCCTTGGGCGAAGATCTCGACTTCGATCTCACGGAACTCGCTGGCCTGCCGTGCACCTCGGTACGCAGTCACGCGGTCGTCGACGACTTCGGCCAGTCGCTGGCCGGCCGCGTCGCGGAGCTCGAGTGGGCACCGGTCGGTGTCGAGCCGTGCGACTCGGGTGAGGGGGCGGGAGCGCACGTAGCAGCAGACCAGATCACGGGCGGCGGCGGGGACGGTGCCGGGCGATCCCTCGAAGGTCAGCTCACGCCGTATGAGCGCCTGACCGGCCTTTCCTTCGGGCAGTTTCAGCGTCCATGGCGGCCCTTCCTCACCGGAGCGGTGACGAAGGGTGATGCCCCAACGCGCAAGGTCGAGTTGAGCCGTGTCGTAATAGACGGCTTTGAGATGGCGCTCAGCAGAGGCGGCGACTGACACGCCACCGACGAGCCCGTCGAGATCGGGAAGGTGCACCTTCACAGAGGCGGTCAGCTTGGCTTCGCGTTCGGTGGTCACCTGACTCCCGTCTCGCGCCTGGTCCTCCAGTCTAAGTGACCGCGCAGGCGATCCCTGCTGGCCCGATCTCGAATTCGGACGACGCCGGACACCGATAGGCTCGGGGTCGAGCGCGATGCGCCACCTATCGTTGTCGGCACTCATGGACACGGGTGCTTCGTGAAGCCGTCATCGTAGGAGGACGTAGAGTTCATCGTCGCGGTCGGTGGCCTCGACAGTCGCTATCCGGTCGTGCTGCGCCACCTCATTGCGCACCCGAAGGCGATCCTCCTCGACTCGGCACGGCCCGAGGTTCCCGTCGCGGTGGAGGTCCTTGGTCCGGACGATTCGCGGACTCTCATCTCGGTCCACAGGCGCGTGGAGGCCGGCGGATCGAGCTGACCGACGAGTCAGAGGTTGAGGATCAGGCTGGTGCCCGGTCATGCCACGGCTGGTGGCCGTACCGGTCCAGGTGGACGACCGTGCCGATCGGCTTGCGAGCCTTGCGTCCATAACGGCCCTTCGGCCAGCCGAGGGTGACGATGCAGCACGGTTCCACGCTCAAGGGCAGCTCGAGGATCCGGCGAGCGACGGTGTTGGACCACAGTGGCATGGTGATGAGCGCGCCGCCGAGACCGACGGCCCTCGCCGCCAGGAGGAGGTTCTGGACACTGGGGTACAGGGACCCGTAGTGGCTCGACACGACGACCGGAGGCTTGGGGAGGAAAGGCATTGGGGCACGGTCTCGCAGGCAGCAGACGACAAGGACCGGGATCTCCTCGAAGTGCTCGACCTGCCAACGCACTGACTTGAGGATCCTGGCCCTTTGCTCGTCGGTCTTGACCAGCCTGTCAAGACCGCCGTTGAGCCTCCACGCCCGCCGGTACTGCGCGGCCAGTGACGCCTTCACGGCGGGGTCCTTCACGACCACGAACTCCCAGTTCTGGCCGTTCGAGGCGGTCGGCGCTTCCAGGGCCAACTCCAGACATCGCAGCACGATGCGGTCGTCGACTGGGGCAGGCTGGACCCGGCGGACCGCGCGCTGGGTGAGCATTGCTTCGGCTAGGGGCATGGCCAGGCGGGCCTCGACGTCGCCGGGGTCGCTAGTGGGAGCCAGGGTATCGTCCATGCCCGAGTTTGGCCGATGCGCCGGTACTTAGAGGCCGCGCGGATAGGAAAATAGCCCTCTGAACAGGTGCTTCGCTGCGTGAGAGTCCGGCGGCGCCGGGCTTAAGCAGACAGCGGGAAGCGGGTCTCGTAGCGTTGGACCGTGACCA
>JBEKBT010000020.1:0-37889 GCA_050015255.1 Acidimicrobiales bacterium | reverse complement strand
GATCCCGGGTGCGAGGACATGAGCCGCCCCGCCCCGCGCCGGTCGAGGTCGGCTTTGTTGAACGCCAGCAGCTCCGGTACCTCACCGGCGCCGATCTCCGCGAGCACGGCACGAACCGCCTCGATCTGGGCCAACGGGTCCGCGGCTGACGCGTCGACAACGTGCACGAGCAGGTCGGAGGACCCGACGACCTCCAAGGTGGCATGGAAGGCGTCCACCAGCTGATGGGGCAGTTTGCGCACGAAACCGACCGTGTCCGAACAGAGCACCGACTCTCCTCCGGGCAGGTCGAGACGACGGGTCCGGGGATCGAGCGTGGAGAAGAGCCGGTCCTCGACGAGCACGCCCGCATCCGTGAGGACATTGAGCAGCGTGGACTTGCCCGCGTTCGTGTAGCCGACGAGCGACACTGTCCGTAGCGCTCCGCGCCTTCGCGCCTTGCGCTGGGTCCGGCGCGTCGCTTCGAGGTCCCGCAGCTCGACCTCGAGCTTGCGGATGCGGCGCATGATGCGCCGCCGATCCACCTCGAGCTGGGTCTCGCCTGGACCCCTCGTCCCGATACCACCGGCCTGCTGGGAGAGCGCGAGGCCCCTGCCCCTGAGGCGTGGTAGCCGGTAGCGGCTCAGAGCGAGCTCGACTTGCGCCCGGCCTTCTGGGGTGTGGGCATTCTGGGCGAAGATGTCGAGGATGACGGCCGTCCGGTCGATGGCGGTCCGGCCGAGGATCTTCTCGAGGTTTCTCTGCTGGGCGGGCGTGAGCTCGTCGTCGAAGACAACCGTGTCGGCGTCGACCGCCTCACTGATCCTGCGCAGCTCCTCCGCCTTGCCCCGGCCGATGTAGGTTGCCGGGTCCGCCGCCTCGCGCCGCTGCACGACTCGGGCCGCTTCGTCGGCGCCTGCGGTGTCGACGAGCAGGGCGAGCTCGTCGAGGCTCGCCTCGACCTCCTCCAAGGTGCGCGGCCAGGCCACCATCCCGACGAGCACGATCTTCTCCCGGAATCTCCGGTCGATGAGCGTGGTCCGGGCCATCGTCACGACGCCACCACACCCCTTCCGGACTCGCACAGCTCGGCCGGGTCGACCTCGATACGGGCCACGCGGTGGACCGGTCCGGCCAGCTCAGCCGTCACGGCAAGCGGGTCGTCCCCCGAGAGGATCACTTCGGCCATCCCACCGGGATTGTGAACTCGGACCCGCGCCGGGCAGATCCCCGCGAAATGGAGGGCGGCGGCGGCGGCCACGCTGCCGCTCCCGCACGCAAGGGTGACCCCGGCACCGCGCTCCCACACGACGAGGGACAACTCACCCGCGGCAGGCTCATAAGTCGCGATCTCCACGTTCTGCCCACCGGGACGCTGCCTTTCCAGCATCGGGCCGATGGCGGCTATGGCGACGCCTTCCAGGGAGGGCGCGAGCAGGACGAGGTGGGGATTGCCGGCATCCACCGACCACGAGGGCCATGGCAGGGCCCTCGAGCCGGGAAGGGCCGCGTCGGCGACAGGGCCCGAGCGGGCGACCCTTACCCGGCCCATCTCGACCGAGACGTCGGCGGAACCGGAACCTTCCCGCCGGCGCAGGACGGCTCTGCGCGCACCGGCGTCGGTCTCGACGATCACCTCGGGACCGGGGACGAGCCCCGCCTCGACGGTGGCCAGGGCGAAACAGCGCAGGCCGTTGCCGCTCGTCTCGGCACGGCCTCCATCGGCATTACGCAGTTCCATGCGGACGTCTCCGCCCGAGCCGGCAGCCCGCAGCACGAGGATCCCGTCGGCTCCGACGCCGGTGTGCCGGTCGCAAAGTGCTCTCGCGAGCCCACCTGTGAGATCCCCGCCGTCGGTGGGTAACCCGGCGACACCGGCGGCAGCGGGCGCGTGGCCGGCCAGCTCGGCCCCCGCAGCGTCGAGCGCGCGACCGTCGAGCGCGACGAGAAAGTCGTTCCCGAGGCCCTGGTACTTGACCAGCGTCAACATGCTCATCAGTGTCGCACGACCCGGCCGCGGACGGTGTCGCCGAGAAAGGAGAGCACGGTATCGGCGAGATCGCTCCGGTCCGCCCGGAACCAGACGACACGGGGGTCGCGCCTGAACCACGCCTCCTGGCGGCGCGCCAGGGCGCGCAACCGGCGGAGTGACTCGGTTCTTGCCTGATCGAGGGGCATGCCCTCTTCCACGTGGCAGAGGAGCTCCCGGTAACCGATCGCCTGGCGAGCCGTGCGCGACAAGCCGGCAGGCCTCGTCGCCAGTGCCCGGACCTCCTCGAGAAGCCCACGCGCGAGCTGCTCGTCGAAACGATCGGCAAGCCTGCGGTCCAGTTCGGAGCGCTCGAGCTCGAGCCCGACGATGCCCGAGCTGGTCGGCGCGTAGCTGCGCAGGCCAGGGCCGAAGGAGGAAAAGGGTCGCCCGGTGCCAAGAGTCACCTCGAGGGCGCGGACGATCCTGCGCCGGTTGGCCGGTTCGACTCTTCGTGCAGCGACGGGGTCCAGCTCGGAGAGGCGCTCGAAGAGCACGGCCAGGCCGCCCGGCAACTCGGCTTGGCGCTCGAGCTCGGCGGTCACCTCGGGAAACCGGCCGGGTATGGACAAGTCGTCGACGACCGCACGATGGTAGAGCCCGGTGCCTCCGACGAGCAGCGGCACATGGCCGCGAGCCTCAATGCCGGCGAAGGCACGGCGCGCCTCGGCTTGGAACGCCACGACCGAGAACTGTTGAGACGGGTCGACTATGTCGATGAGGTGCCACGGCGCGACGGCCTGTTCGGCCGGTGTCGGCTTCGCGGTACCGAGGTCGAGATGCCGGTAGACGGCCATGGCGTCCACCGAGACAAGCTCGAAGCAGTCGGTTGCCGAACGTGCCAGCTCGAGCGCAAGAGCGGTCTTGCCCGTGCCGGTGGCGCCCACGATGGCGACGCGGGGTGGATCAGGCGCCGGTCGGCCCGGATCGGGGCTCTGGGCGGTTGTCAGTCCGAAAGCTCCGTCGGTCTCTGGATCGACTCGCCGTGGCGAGGCCGCGAGCGATGCACGAGGCGGTCCCCCATGCGCGTCAAGCGCTGGGCTTCTTTGCTCATCGCGGCCTCGAGCGCATCCTTCGCGAGGTGAGCCTTCGCTCGGACGCGCACGGAGCGGCCGCGGGCGATGACCAACACCTCGCAGGTCACGTGGCCGTCGTCGCGTGTCGCGTGGTCCCGCGAAAAGATGACATGCGCCCGCTCGGTCCCCTCCAGAAACCGCTCGAGGTGCTGTGCCTTCTCAACGGCGGCAGCACGGAGCTGGTCCGGAATGTCCAAATGGCGGGTGTGCACCGTGATCTCCATGGAGCAGCTCCTTTGCGATCAGGCACTCGGTCGCAGAACCGATGACGGGCACACGCGGCTGACCTGGTCTTTGACCCCACACTCGCCTGCTGAGGGTGTCCC
Organism: Acidimicrobiales bacterium; assembly: GCA_050015255.1. Taxonomy (GTDB): domain Bacteria; phylum Actinomycetota; class Acidimicrobiia; order Acidimicrobiales; family Bog-793; genus Fen-455. The sequence continues at coordinate 34,479 of JBEKBT010000020.1, read as the reverse complement.
GTGCCTGGTGCGGGCGGGCACCCTTCGCGGCGCCCCTGCCACACCCGGGCTCACGGTTGGTCCCTTCTCCCGCCGGCATCGCCAACCGATGCCGCGCGAGGCAGGACTTACGTCTAAACCGCACCATGCTCAGCGACCACGAGTCGCCTTACGTGGGTCGTTTCGCCTGCGACTGGCATCGACTTGCAACCACAGACCCGCGCAGCCCATCGGGACGAAGTCTACGCACCGACGCCCGGGGGCCCGGTACGCGGATCAGGTGCCGCTCGTCCAGGAAGCCAGGTATGCGCGCTGTGACACCGTGGGCTCGTCGAGGACGATCCCCATCGTCTCCAGCTTCAGCTTCGCTATCTCGGCGTCGACCTCAACCGGCACGGCGTGGACGCGGTTGGACAGTTTGCCACGGTCGCTCACCAGCCACTCGGCCGCGAGCGCCTGGTTGGCGAAGGACAGGTCCATGACCGCCGCCGGATGGCCCTCGGCCGCGCTCAGGTTCACGAGACGGCCTTCGGCCAGGACGAGGATGCGCCGGGGTGACCCGTCGTGCGCGGTCACAGTGAACTCCTCGACCATGGGGCGCACGATCCGGCGCCTGCCGGCGGCCAGGTGGGCGAGCCCGGCGAGGTCGATCTCGACGTCGAAGTGGCCGGCGTTGGCCAAGATGGCCCCGTCACGCATCTCGGCGAAGTGCTCGGCCCGCAGGACCTCCCTGTTGCCCGTGACGGTGACGAAGACCTCTCCGTGACGAGCGGCCGCAGCCATGGGCTCGACGCCAAAGCCGTCAGTGACCGCCTCGAGGGCGCGCATGGGGTCGATCTCGGTGACGGTGACGATTGCGCCCATACCTCTCGCCCGGGCTGCAACTCCCTTGCCACAGAACCCATAACCGGCAACGACGAACCGCTTCCCGGCGAGCAGGATGTTCGTGGCGCGGATGATGCCGTCGATCGTGGACTGCCCTGTCCCGTGCCGGTTGTCGAAGAGATGTTTCGTCTCGGCGTCGTTGACGGCGACGATCGGGTAACGCAGCACCCCTGCTGCCTCCATGGCCCGGAGGCGGATCACACCCGTTCGGGTGTCCTCGGTGCCGCCGATCACCTCCCCTAGTTGGTGCGGGCGAGCCTGGTGAAGCCGTGAGACGAGGTCACAGCCGTCGTCGACGGTCAGCTGGGGATGGCCATCGAGGACCGCGTCGATATGGCGGTAGTAGCGCTCGTGGCTCTCGCCCTTTACTGCGAAGGTGGCGATGCCCTCGTCGGCGAGAAGAGAGGCGGCCACATCGTCCTGGGTCGAGAGGGGGTTGGAAGCGCAGGCGAACACCTTCGCCCCGCCGGCTCTTAGGGTCTTGAGGAAGTTCGCGGTCTCGGTCGTGATATGCAGGCATACCCCGACGACGAGCCCCTCGAGCGGGCGCTCGCGCTCGAACCTCTCGCGGATCGAACGGAGCACGGGCATCTCCGCGTCAGCCCAGGCGATCCTCAGCCGGCCGAGGCTCGCGAGGCTCGGGTCGGCAATGTCTCCGCTGACAGGTCGTCCGATCATCTGACGCTCCTGCGAGACGCCTACTGCCTCGCCGCCTGCAGGAAGCGCTTCACCTCGACGAGCACCGGGACAGGGCCCGGGTCGATCCCCTCCCGGGCGGCGAGGTGCAAGGCAACGAAGTCGCCGATGATGATGAGGTCGAAAAGCTGCGCAAGCGCTCCGAGCCCCTCAGCTCGCACCTCGATCACAGAAGCCACCGCCTCGCCCACGAATTCCCTCACCAGGCTGAAACGGCGCTCGACTTGTGGGTGCTCGAAGTCGCTCCGGAGCGTGACGATCGTCATCACTTGACGAGTCACGTCCCCGTTCTGGCCGAATCCGCAGATCTCGTTGTGACACCACTCCGGTTGGGCCGCAAAAAAAGCCGGCGCCTTGGCGTTCTCGTTCACCTGTGTCTTCCACCGGCGCGCCGCGACAGCACCGATGCCAGTCGCGCCTTGCACTAGCGGGATGGTGCGACCGAGCTGCTGCGCGACCTCGAGAGCCACCCCGCCACCGTCGACGAGCCCGTCTCGGCGCCTCTTGATCTGGTCGACGGCCGCCGCGATGGCGCTCGTCACGCCCTCGAGCAGACCGAGACGTTCGAGCGCGACGAGCAGAGGCGCCGTCGTGGTCGCCACCCCCGCTCGTGGCTGGGGAATCCCCGGCAAGGTCGCGAATACCGGCGCTCCAGCCGCGGCCGCCATCTCTGCGAGAGGTCCGCCCCCTGTCACAGCTACGAGCCTGGCTCCCCGGCCCAGGGCGGTCTCGGCCGCCTCGAGCGTCTCCTCGGTCTGCCCGGAGAACGAGACGGCGAAGACGAGTGTGCTCGGGCCGACGAATGAGGGAAGCGCGTAGTCGCCGACCAGCAGGACGGGAAGGCGCAACCGGTCCCTGCCGATCGCCTGCACGATCTCTCCTGCGACGCCACTTCCTCCCATGCCGAGAACGACGATCGCTTCGAGGCCCTCTTTGGACGGAAGCCCTGGCACCTCGCTCGCCCGAGACGCCGAAAGCTCCAATTGCTCGGGCATGCCGGCTGTTGCCCCGAGCATGTCCTGGCTGTCGGGCGACGTCCAGGTCATGTTGACGAGGCGTTGCCGGCGCCTTCATTCGGGCCGAAGTTCGCTGCGATGCCTTCCGCCAGGGCCTTCTCGCTGAGGCGCTCGTGCTCCTCGTCCGAGACGGTCTCGGCTTCGTCGACGAGCATCACCGGGATCCCGTCGACGACGCGATAGCGCCTGTGAAGCCTGGGGTTGTAAAGCGTCTCCTCGTCGGCGAAGTACAGCAGCGGTCCCTTGTCCTCAGGGCACGCGAGAAGAGCAAGCAGTTGCGGATCGAGCGGCATCTGGACACCTTTCGTGTCATGACACTGTGGTCGTTTCGTGTCATGACACTGTGGTCATCGCGTCGGGCTCTCCGCAAGGCGGTGGATCAGGCCGAGCATCTCGTCGCAGTGGCGGTCGCACTCTGACACGGTCCGGGCCTCGACATTGAGCCTCAAGAGCGGTTCGGTGTTGGACGGGCGCAGGTTGAACCACCAGTCGTCAAGCTCCACGGTGATCCCGTCGAGGCGGTCGATCTCAGCCCCCTCGGCCCGGTAGTGGTCAGCCACCTCGTCAATGAGCCTCGCCGGGTCGGGCACCTCGGTGTTGATCTCGCCCGAGTCCGTGTAGCGCTCGAACGGCAACCTGAACTGGGAGAGCGGGACGCCCGCATTCGAGAGGGCCTCGAGCACGATAAGCGCGGCGATGATCCCGGAGTCGGCCCGGTAATTCTCCCGGAAGTAGTAGTGCCCCGAGTGCTCGCCCCCGAAGATGGCGCCTGTCTCGGCCATCACCGCCTTGATGAACGAGTGGCCCACGCGAGTCCGGATCGGGATCCCGCCGCGCTCGGCGACGATCTCGGGCACCGCGTGCGAGCAGATGAGGTTGTAGAGGATCTTCGAGCCGGGATGGCGCTCGAGCATGGTCGCGGCGACGATCGCAGTCGTGAGTGATCCCGACATCGGCTCTGCCCGCTCGTCGACGAGGAACACGCGGTCGGCGTCGCCATCGAAGGCGAGGCCAACGTCGCCATGGCTGAGCAGAACACGTGAACGCAGATCGGCCTGGTTCTCGACCTCGATCGGGTTGGCCGGGTGGTTGGGAAATGTACCGTCCAGCTCCGGGAAGAGCATCTCGAGCTCGAAGGGAAGCCCCGCGAAGACGCGGGGGACGATGAGGCCTCCCATGCCGTTGGCCGTGTCGGTGACAACCTTCAAGGGCCTGAGACTCCCGACGTCGACGAAGGACCGCACGTGCACCGCGAACTCATCGAGCAGATCGAGGTGCTCGACGTGAGTGTCCTCGGCGACGTCCCCCACACCGCCATCGGCCGGCGCGGCAGCGAAAGCTTCGGTTGCCACGCGACGGATCTCTCCGAGGCCGGACTCGACACCGATCGGGCGAGCTCCGCTCAAACAGAACTTGATGCCGTTGTAAACGGGCGGGTTGTGCGAGGCGGTGAGCATCGCCCCGGCCAGGTTGAGCCTCCCGGACGCGAAGTAGAGAAGGTCGGTCGAGGCCAAGCCGATGTCGACCACGCCGAGACCGGCCGCGAGCATGCCTGCGCTGAGGGCCCGACCGAGCTCGACACCGGACTCGCGGATGTCACGCCCGAGCACGACCCGCTTGTCGGACACACCTTGGGACAGCACGAACGTGCCGAAGCCGACCCCGACCGCATAGGCGATGCGGGCGTTGAGCTCGTCGGGCACTCTGCCCCGGACGTCGTAGGCCTTGAACACGCTGCCAAACAACGGCTCTCGGGATTCTGACTGTTCAGGTGCCATCGCGATCGAGCCTACCGGGATTCATCGCGCGGCCACTATGGCGACGATGGTGACGGTGTTGAAGGCCATGTGAGCGACGATCGAGGGGCCGAGTCGCCCTGTGCGCCATGCGAGGTAGCCGAGCACGACCCCGAACCCCGCCAGACCGAGGAACTGCAGCGCCTCGAAGTGCACGAGCGCGAAGACGAGCGCCGTGACGACTATGGAGGTAGCCGGGCCGAGCCGCGGGCCGAGATCTTTGAGGCGGCCCGCCAACGCCCGCAGGAGCAGGCCGCGGAAGAACAGTTCCTCGACGACAGGGCTGCCGACACAGACGAGCACCGCCAGCACGACAAGTCCAGGCCCAAAGGCGTGGCTCGTCAGGCTTTGCGCCGGATGGCCGAGGCGGCTGTACAGGTTGTGGACGAAGGGAAGAAGTGGCGCCTCGAACACAGGGACGAGCAGGTACTGAGAAGCCACGCCGACCACGATCCCGAGGGGGATGTCCGGCCATGGCCGCAACCTGAACCCGTAGTCGCGAACAATGCTCCCAGTGCCTCGCCGCGCGGCTCCGGTGCCACCAGCGGCCGGGGTGGCCCCAGCGGCCGGGGTGGCGCCGGAGCCCGCAGGGTCTCTTGCCGCGTTCCGGGTCGCCACGACGACGGCCCCGACGAGGCCGACCCAGAGGCCGATCAGGCTCACCACCTCCTCGCCGTACTGGCTCACGTGGTGGCCGTGCGGCGTGGCGGCTGCGTAGGCCGACACGGCCAGGGTTGCGAGGACGAAGCCCGCCGCGAGGCCCAACATCGCCTCGGCCAAGCCGAACGAGTTGCCGAACAAATCGTCACGCGGTGCCGGCTCGCGGCTGTCGCGGTGACTATTCACGCTGCGAGCGTGGTCGTCCGGGGCCCTCCGGTCAAGCCGATGGTTGATGCTCACCCGGGACCGTCGCCACGAAATGGACCACGCACGAGCAAGAGAAATCGCCGCGCGGACCGACCTTGCGCCGCTGAAGCCTACGATAGGTGGTGTGAGCCGTCAGCCTCAAGATATGCGCCCCGGCAGTGGACCGGGAAGGAACGGCACCGGCGGCCCGTCGGGCTCGGAGCAGGTATGGCGTTGGGGAATCGCCCTCGGCGCAATCGTCCTGATCGTGCTGTTGCTCGGTTCTGGCATGTTCAACCGCACCACGGCCAAGACGCTCAGCTTTTCGACCCTCCAGCAGGACATCACCTCCGGTCACGTTCAAAGCGCCAACTTCAACAACAACACCGGTGTCGTGACGGGCACGCTCAGCAACGGGCAGAGCTACACCTCGTCGGGACCGGTCCCGCTCCCGAACTCTGTGTTCAATGAGCTCAGGGCGGCAAAGATCAAGTACACCTTCTCGACGCCCAGCTCGAGCGCACTCGGCGAGATCCTCATCTACCTGCTTCCCATCGCTTTGATCATTGGTTTCTTCGTCTGGATGAGCAGGCGTGCCCAGGGGCAGATGTCCGGCATCATGTCTATAGGGCGCTCGCGAGCCAAGGTCTACACGGCCGAACGCCCCCGAACGACCTTCGATGACGTGGCGGGCTACCAGGGCGTCAAACAGGAGATCAGCGAGGTCGTCGACTTCCTCAAGTCTCCAGGCCGCTTCAAGGAGATCGGGGCACGTGTGCCCAAAGGCGTGTTGCTCGTCGGGCCACCTGGCACCGGAAAGACCTTGCTGGCCCGCGCCGTGGCCGGTGAGGCCGGTGTTCCCTTCCTCTCGGTGAGCGGATCGGACTTCATGGAGATGTTCGTGGGTGTGGGTGCGAGCCGCGTCCGCGACCTGTTCCAGACGGCCCGCAAACAGGCCCCCGCGATCATCTTCGTCGACGAGATCGACTCGATCGGGCGAAAGCGCGGTGCCGGGCTCGGCGGCGGGCACGATGAGCGTGAGCAGACCCTCAACCAGATGCTTTCGGAAATGGACGGTTTCGACGTCGCCGAGGGCGTCGTCATCATGGCCGCGACCAACCGGCCCGACATCCTCGACCCCGCCCTGCTGCGGCCGGGCCGCTTCGACCGCCAGATAGTCGTGCCGCTGCCCGACCTCGACGAGCGCCTGCCTATCTTGCAGGTGCACTGCAAGGACAAGCGCATGGGTCCCGACGTGGACCTGTCGATCATCGCCCGTGGCACTCCGGGGATGTCCGGTGCCGACTTGGCCAATCTCGTCAACGAGGCCGCCCTGCACGCCGTGAGGCGCGGGAGCCAGTTCATCGAGATGCGCGACTTCGACGCGGCAAGAGACCGCATCCTCATGGGCCAGCCCCGAGACAGCCTCGTGCTCTCGGACCTCGAGAGGGCTCGGGTCGCCTTCCACGAGGGCGGCCACGCCGTGCTCGCGTACGTGCTGCCCCACGCCGACCCTCTGCTCAAGGTCAGCATCATCCCGACCGGCCTTGCCCTCGGGGTCACCCAGCAGCTCCCGACCGAGGAGAGGCATCTTTACCCCCGTGAGTACATCGAGGACTCGCTCGTGGTCAGGATGGGCGGGCGCGTCGCCGAACTGATGATCTACGGAGACCTCTCGACCGGCGCGAGCGATGACCTGCAGCGCAACACCGAGCTGGCGCGCAAGATGGTCCGCGAGTGGGGCATGTCCGAGCGCGTGGGACCGATGGCCTGGGGATCGCAGGGCATGGTCTTTCTGGGCGAGGACCTCATGCACACCCGCGACTACTCCGAGGACACGAGTCGTGTCGTCGACGAGGAAGTCGCCAGGATCCTCAGAGAGCAGGAGGCGCGAGCCACGAGTGTGCTGCGAGAGCACAGGGCCGGCCTGGAGGCCGTCGCGGCGGCTCTCCTCGAGTTCGAGACGGTCGACGGCGCCGAGATCGCCCGGCTGGTCGACACCGCCTACGGCAGGCCGGTGCACAGCGGGGCCGAAGGCGAGGAGAAGCTCGCCACCGAGCGCTACGCCCCCTCCCTCTCAGAGGGGGTCATGGCGCCGTCGGCGTCCAGCCTGCCTTCGACCGGCGTTCCCCCGACCGAGGTCTGACCCCCGGTCAGCCGGGCCCAACGGGCATCGTCGGCCCGAGCTCAAGGCGAGACCGGGATCCCCCCGATGGCCGTCGTCTGGCCGCGATCGGGTCTCAGCTGCTGCTCTGCGAGGATCGGGACCGTCGCCCTCACCTCGAGAGCAAAGGCGGGGGCGTGTTTGAGGAGGGGCTTCAGATCGACGTTGCGCTCCGAGCCTGCGAACACCTTGACCACTCCCAGGTGGACTGCCGGCGCCGGGCCGTCGGTCAGCGCGAGCAGTGTCACCGACGCGTTCCGGACCCCTGGATCGTCGAGCGTCACGACGTCGTCAATGCTCGGCGTGACCATCGCTCCGGGCAGCAGCCACGCCTTCTGGGGACCGGCGGTTCCCGAGGTCGCGTTGAGCTCTTCGAGAACGCGACCTCTCTGTCTCGTCGTGAGCCGGGCGACGACGATCGCCGTCCCCCCTTCGGCCGAGACGACGACCGATTTCACACCAACCCGAGCTCCGGGCGCGATCGGCGTCGCGAAGTCGACCATGCCTCCGGCTGGGACGTCCTCGGTGAGAGCGGCGACCCTCCCCGACCGTCCCGGTGGAGCGACACTGACTGAGACCGATCTCGCGCCCGGGTCGTAGACCGAGTACATGCTGGCAACTCCGAGGCGCGACTGGAGCGCGGTGAAAGCCCACTGCCCGAGACCGCGGTCGGACCCGACAAGCAACGAGCTGCCTGTGAGCTGCACGCGGGTGACCCGCTGAGCCCCCGTGGACCCCGAGGCCATGACAACGGTCGCGGAGGTGGTCTCGAGCGCCCCGACAACGAGATCTCCGCTGACCCCGCTGGCAGTGACTGCCAGCGAGCTCACCTGGAACACCCAGCGGCGCAGATCGAGGACCACGAGTCCCGTGGCCGGGACGACCAACCCTTGGAAAGCGGGAGGCGCCGTCAGCGTCGAGCCGTTCGAAACGCTCACGTCCACGACCGCGGGCGTGGCGTCGGGGTCGTAGAGCGAGACCTCGACATCCGAGCTGCCCAAGGTGCTACCCGTCGGAAGGTAGCCGCTGGGCGCGGAGCCGAGAGTGCACGGGGACGAGAGCAAGACGCCGCCGGCCAGATTGGACCCGCCGCGGATCGATTCGGCGACGCCGATCCCGCCCCCGTCCGTCTCGATCGACACGGCGGCGAATCCCGCCGGACCGCGCCTCGGGAGCGTCAGGACCGTTTGTGAATCTGCGCCGACCTCGAGTCGGGAGGTCGAGACCGACTCCCTGGAGGAGATCCCGTCGACCGGGAGGCCGGTTCGCGACACAGTCACCACGACACCGACCGGTGAGGTCGCGCTGTTCACGAGGGCGATGCGCGAGCTTTCCTTGCCGACACCGACAGGGAGAGGGCCGGGGCAACGCCAGGCACTCGGCCTGGCCATCTGCACAACCGGAAGCGACGGCGATCCCACGAATGGGGCTCCGGCCGCTCCCACGCCCGTCTCGCGCACCACGGTGTTGACGACCAGCAGCAGCGCGATGCCGACCCCCACGCCAAGCAGCGAACGGGCCCTCGCACCGAGCACCCGGGTGCTCCCAGTCGCGAGGCGACGCGCCATCTCGCTCATGACAGCGCGCTCGAGGCGGGCTCGGACAAGGCGTTCGCAAGTTCTGCGGAGCCGGGCAAGAGCTCCGCGCCGTCCTCCGGCCATGGGCGCGAGGCAGTGACGGCGTCGCCGGCGTCGGAGGCGCCGAGACGACGCCGCCTCTTGCGGCGGATGACGCCCTCTCCAAGCGCGAGGACGACCGCGAGCAGGCCGGCGGCCACACCGAGCTCTCTCAACCATGCGGGTGTCCCCTGACCAGCGCGGCTCGCGTCCACGGGGCTGGCGGCCGGGCTGCCCGCTGGCGACCAGGCCACGTTGTCGAAGGCGATCACACCGCCTTCGGTCGGAAGCTGGCGAAGATCGCTCTGCGCCTGGAGCGCCTGGACAAGGCCCGAGGGGGGTGGGACCGAGGCCGGGACCTGGACTCCGGGAAGGTCAGGAGCGATGCCGGCCGGCATGATCACGTAGCGGATGCCGGCGAGCGCCAGCTCGGAGCCGAGGCGGACGGTGAGCCCGGCCTCTGCCCTGGTCACGGCCGTCTCGACCTGGGTCCCGACGCCTGGATCGGCGCTCGGCCAGAGGCGGCGGCCGTCCGGCAGGCCGTCTGCGCTCACGGCGAAGGCAAACCCGCGCTGCACCTGCCAAGAAGGCGCTGGCACGCTCGCGGGGTCACCGAGCCAGAGCACCTCGTAGCCCTTTGCCCCAGTCGCCGGCGCAGTCCAGCCGAGGATCTGGTCAAAGCCGACGGAAGGCAGCGAGGAACGGCCGTCCACCGAAGAGACGAGCGTCGGGAAAAGGCCAACGACGAGGCACAATGCGGCGGCGCCACTCAGATTCTGGCGCCAGCCGAAGCGGCTTCTCGCAAGATCGACCTCGAACGCGGACACACCGAGCCCGACGGCGGCTGCGACACAGCACGCACCAGGAGCCAGCAGGACCAGCGTCGCGCCGCCGCCTGCGCCGAGCCATCCCACCGCCCCGCCATAGGCGACAAGCACCGTGGCAAGGGCCGCAACCCACCATCGCGTGGCCCACTCGAGGCGGACGTCACGCGCCACGAACAGAACGAAGCCTGCGCCGAGCGGGATCCCCCAGCCGAGCCAGCCCGCACCTATCGGACCTGCGGCGAAACGAAGCAGTCGCAGGACCCCGCCTGCGGTCCCGGGCGAGCCGACGGCGCCGGCGAGGAGGCTCCACCTCGCGCCGGGCTGGAAAAAGGTCAGCGACCAGGGAAAGCAGCAAAAGAACGCGACACCCAGCGCGCCGGCTGTGACACCGAGGCCACGCAAGACCGCGTCGGCGCGGCCTGCGACGAGCGAGCTGAGCACGATGGCCATTGACAGGGCCGCCACCGCCACGACAGACGGGGGCGCCAAGGCCGCCATGAGACCGAGCAGGAGGCCGAACGGCACGATGTCGGCCAGCACGCCTCGCCAGCCACCGGGGTCGCCGGGGAGGGCGAACGGTGGCAGCCGGGTGGCGCGACAAAGGCGCGACAGCACAAACGGCATACCTGCAAAGGTCACGAGAGCCTGGAGGTCGCCTGCGGCGATGCCGTTCCACACGAGGGGAAGCCCGAGATAGGCGATCGTGCCGGCCAGCCGGGCCCGCTTGGACCCGAGCGGGCGCAGGAGTCGGTGCATCCCGATGGCTCCGACCAGGATCGGGCCCAGGAGCAGCAGCTTCTCCACCTGGGCGGTGCTGCCGAGCAGCACAGCTCCCGCCAGGCCCACCGGGCCAAATCCCGTGGGCGCGGGCCCTGTCGCCTGCCATCCCGCGTCCTGCCAGCCGCCGAAGAACTCTCGCAATAGAACCGCGGGCGCCGGGAAGGGCAAGAGCTGGCCCACGAGGGGCAGATGGCCCGCCAACAGGTTGCGAATGCCGAAGACGACCACCACGATCAAGGCCGCCACCGCCCAACCGGTATGTGACGGCCCGAGCTCGGTACGGCGGCGCGACGCCGGCCGCACCGGTTCCGCATCGTCCTCATTGCCGAACAGGGCCTCGACCGCGGGACCCACCGGGACGGCCGGGCCCGTGGGGACGGCCGGGCCGACCGGGCCGACCAGGCCCGCTTCGAGAGCCGAACGCCGCCCACCGCGGCTCATCAGGCCCACGACGGCGCGATCGGGGTGCTGGCGGATGTGCGCCAGCGCCTTGCGAGCGACCTTGAGGCTCTTGTGGTGACGCAAGTTCCACCACCACGCGTCCCTGACCCGCTTGGCACGGGCCCGGTCGCCTCTCAAGAGCGCGAGAAACGCCTCGACGACCGAGCCCGCCGCCAGATCCACGCCGACGAGCAGGCGATGGGGCCGGTCGTAGTTCTTGAGCACGGCGCGCAGCTCGTGCCGCCGGCGCATCGCCGCCACGTCGCCCACCGCTCTCGATCCCGATCGCGCCAACTCGAGGTGGCGAACGCGAGCCGCCGGGGCGATGACGACCCGCGCTCCGGCCACCTGGGCGCGCCAGCAGAGGTCCACGTCCTCGCCAAAGAGCTGCATTTCCTCGTCGAAACCGCCGAGTGCCCTGAACAAGTCCGCCCGCACCAAGGTGCAGCCGCCGGGCACCGCGAACACCTCCCGAACCTCGTCGTGCTGACCCTGGTCGCGCTCCCCGGCCTCGACGCGCTCGACCGTGGCACCGAAGCGGTCGACGCCGATGCCGACCTGGAGCAGACGGTCCGGGGCGTCCCATTCGACGAGCTTCGGGCCGACAATGCCTGCGTTGGAGCGGTAGGCCTCGCCGACCATGTATCGGACCGCGTCGGGCATGGGGGCCACGTCGTCGTGGCAGATCAACAGGTGAGATGCCCCCTCCACGGCGAGAAGTGCCTCGTTCGCCGCCGCCGAGAACCCGCCGGGCTCCCCCTGGCGAATGATGAAGGCGCGCGGCGAGACCGCCGCGACTCGTGCGGTCAGCTCATCGTGGCTCGCGGCGTCGACCACGAGCACGTCGAGGTTCGGGTAGTCCTGGGCCCCCAGTGCCCCAAGACATTCCTCGAACCACCGACCTGGGTCATTAGCGACCACCACGGCGACGACCGGTGGGACAAGTTGCTCCTCCGGCATCAGGGCCACAACGCTACCGCGGACCTTGAGCGCGATACGAGACGGTCGCGCCGGGCGCTATGGCGCAGGGCCAGGCGTCGGGCTCGGCAGACGACAGGCGCCGAGTGCGAGATTTCGCTTGCTATAGTTAGCAGAGGAGAAACTAAGAGGAGCATGAGATGACAGACATCCGGCAGGATCTCACAAAGGCGACCGGAGCTCTGCGTGGCTTCGCCAAGGAAGCTTCCTATGTCGCCATCGGCGTGGGCGTCCTCGGGTTCCAAAAGGCCCAGGCTCGCCGCCAGGAGCTCGCCGATGCCGCCGCGCGCGCCAGACAAGGTGGATGTCCCCCTGGATCGCTCGCCGGTCGCCGGGAGCAGGTCCGCAAGCGCGCGAAGGACTTCGACGCCACCGTCGCCCAGGTCGTCCACGTCATCGACTCGACTCTCGAACCGGTGGTCCGGCGGCTTCCCCAGCCTGTGCAGGCCGTCGTCCAGCAGGCACGCGAGGCCCGCGACCAGCTGCGCGCCCAGGTCTTCGGTACCGCCGCCTAGTCAGGCGAGACGCAAGCGCCAATAGTCGAGGACGTCCGAGAGCGTCGTGGACAAGGCGATCTCCGGATCCCAACTTGTCGCAGCAACAAGCTTGGAGGCATCGCCGACCAGCACCGGAACCTCGACGGGGCGGAACAGGTCAGGGTCCTCGATCAGCTTGACTTCGTAGGAGAGGAGCCCTGCCATCTGCTCGGCAAGCTCGGCGATGCTGATCGCCCGCCCAGAACACACATTGTAGGCCTCACCGGCCACCCCGCGCGAGGCGAGGAGGCGGTACGCCCGCACGACATCGCGCACGTCGGTGAAGTCGCGCCAGGCAGCAAGGTTGCCGACGCGGACGGACCCGGTACCGGCGAGCTCGGCCTCGACCATGCGGCGCGCTAGCGCCGAGACGACGAAGTCATCGCTTTGGCCCGGTCCGACGTGATTGAACGGTCTGGCCCGGACGACCCGCAGACCTCGGCCGAGGAACGATTGCAGCCCGAGGAACTCGGCGGCAACCTTGCTCGCTGCATAAGGGGTCACTGGGCGGAGCTCGGCCTGCTCGTCGAGGGGCTTTGCGTCCTTCGCCGGGCCGTAGACCTCCGCCGAGCTCACGAGCACGACCATAGGTGGGACCTCGCAGCGCGCCGCGGCCTCGAGCAGGTTCAAGGTGCCCATGGCATTGACGCGAAAGGTCTCGCCGGGCTCGCTCCAGGAGCGGCCCACATGGGTGAGCGCGGCCAGGTGGAAGACGACCTCCGGTGCCGCCGCTTCGAGGTGAGGGGCAAGCAGGGCGAGATCGGTCACATCGACTTCGGGACCGGGCGCGACGGCCGTGTCGCCGACGTCGGAGAGGTGGCGAAGCAGCCAGGCGCCGACAAAACCTGATCCACCGGTCAGATAGGCGCGCACGGCGTCAGGCTAGCGGGCGATATGGCGATCCCGAGAAGGGCCGAGCCGCCGAGCCGGTGAGGACCGCGTCCGTCAAGCTCCGGCCGCGGCGCGGTACACCGCCAGATGGCCCTCGGCGCAGCTCTCCCAGGTGTAGCGGGCGGCGATGGCAAGACCACGTTCCCGTCGCCGGGCACCGTCGCCCGAAGGCTCAGAAGCGATCGCCGTCTCCATCGCCGCCGCCAGCGCGGGCGGGCGACCAGCCGGCACGAGCAGGGCGCTGTCGCCGGCAAGCTCTGCCATGGAGGTCCCCGAGGTGGTGACGAGGGGCGCGCCGCACGCCAGGGCCTCGAGAGCGGGCAGCCCGAAACCTTCCTCGAGGGAGGGATAGACGACAGCACGCGCCCCGCGCAGCAGTGCCGGGACGTCCTCGTCCGGGACGTAGCCGAGCCGGCGGATCCGCCCGCTCGCCCGCGCGGCCGCGACGGCCTGCAGTGCCGGCTCGGCCTTCCAGCCGACACCGCCCGCCAGGACAAGCTCCAGCTCTGGCTGGCCCTCGGCCAGCAGATCGAAGGCGGCCACGAGGTCCACAATCCCCTTCCGGGGCTCCAGGGTCCCAAGGTGCAGCACGTACGGCCGAGGCAGGCCGAGGCCTTTCAGTACCTCCCGATCGGCACCTGGTGCCGGCTCGTCAGGCGCAAAACGAGCGTGGTCCACGCCGTGAGGGACCACCACTACCGGGCATGGCGGCGAAAGGATGTCCCGCAGCCGTCCGGCGGTGGCGTCGCTGACACAAACGATCAGCGCGGCGTGCCCCGCCGAATAGCGGATGGCGGAGCGGAACCAGGTCACCTTGCTCCGTTCGTGCCACTCCGGGTGATCGAAGAACGTCATGTCGTGCACGGTCACGACACAGGGGACTCGCGATCGCCTGGGCATGGAGTAGTGCGGACCGTGGTGCACCTCGACCGCCGGCGAGCCGAGGGCCGCGACCACAGAGGCGAGTCGGACCTGCTCGTACAAGAGGCGGGTGGCGCGCCTCGAGGGAGCGACGGCGAGGACCCGCTGGCGCGGCGCGATCTGCTCCCATCTGGCCGCGTCGTCGCGCCGGGCGAGGAGGGCGAGGCCGCAGTCGGCTCGCCCGGCCAAGGCCCTGGCCAGCTCGACGATGTAGCGGCCGGCTCCGGCAGGTCGCTCGGGCACCGCGCTCACATCCAGGGCGACCTCGAGAACGTCGTCGCCGGATCGGACGGTCATCGACCTCTCGCTCGCTCGGTGGCCACCCGCTCCCACACCTCGAGGTGCCCTCGTGCGGCGTCGACCCATCGAAGCGCCGCAGCTCGCGCGAGACCGCTGCTCACGAGACGAGCCCGGGTCGCCTCGTCACCGGCCGCGGCCACCAGTCCCTCGGCGATCGACGCAACATCTGTTGGGTCGACCTCGAGCGATGCGCCACCGGAGCTCGGCACCGGGCTCGAGACGACCGGTGTCCCCTCGGCCATTGCCTCCACGACGGGCAGCCCGAAGCCCTCCACGATCGGGACGTAGGCACAGCATCGGGCGCCGCGGTAGATCGCCGCCAGAGCACCACCCTCGAGAGCACCTGCGAAGACGACGCCTGCAGCTGACCTGAGCCCTGCAGAAGACGCCGAGGGTCCCCACCCGCCAGGCCCGACGATCACAAGTGGCCAGGGCTCGGGCAGCTTCGGCCGTGCGAGCTTGTAAGCTTGCACGAGGCGCCCTAGGTTCTTCCGTGGCTCGAGCGTGCTCACCGTGAGCAGGTAGGGACCCTGCACACCGAGGCGCTCGAGCAACCCCTGGGCTGCCGCCTCGTCGGGCACGTCGAGGTGATCGGCGCCCTCGGGCACGACGGTGAGCCTGGCGTCGGTGATGCCCACACCTGCGGCGAGAACGGCCGTGGCCGTCGCCTCGGAGGGAACGATGACCGCCGCTGCCCGGGCGGCCCCGCGTCGCAAGGCGGCCTCGTGCCAGCGCCGGCCTCTTTCCGGATAGGCCTCCGGCATCGACCTCCAAGCCACGTCGTGCACGGTCAGGACGAGCGACACCCCCGAGGAAGGGACCGGAGCCGCCAGTGACACCGAATGGACGACGTCGCTGCCTCGTCCTGGCCGGGCAAGGCCCAGGTCCCAGGCGCGCGTCAGGAGCGGACCGGGTAGCCAGGAGCTGAGCACCGGATATCCGAAGCTCGTGAGTGGATCGGGTCGGCGAGGCGTGTGGCTGGCGACAAGGCTGAGCCGCGGACGCTCGCCAGCCGGAAGCTCACCGAGGCCCTTCAGCAGGCCACGGGTGTAGGTCCCGATCCCGCCCGGCACGCGACGGCGCAGCTGCTCGACCGCCAGCGACACCGAGATCGGTGTCACCGAGCCTGCCGGTCGAGCGCGGCCAGCTTGTAGAGATCCATCATCGAAGCGGCCGCGGACGCCCATGTGAACGATGCGGCACGCAACCGCCCGGCTTCGATGAGCCTGGATCGCAGGCCGGAATCCTTGATGACCCTGGCCAGGGCGCCGGCCAGCGCGCCGGCGTCGCCCGGGGGCACCAGCTCGGCGGCATCGCCGAGGACCTCCGGAAGCGAACCCGCTGTCGTCGCGACCACGGGCACGCCTGAGGCCATCGCCTCGAGCGGCGGGAAGCCGAAGCCTTCGTACAAGGACGGGTACGCCAGCGCCACGGCGCCGGACAGCAAGGACCGCCGCTCGTCTTCTCCCAGGTATCCGAGACGCACCACGCGCCGGGCGACGCCCGAGGCAGCCACGGCGGCGGTGAAAGCCGGCGCTCCCCAACCGTCGGGTCCGGCAACGACGAGCTCGAGATCCTCGTGCGACGGCGCGAGCTCTGCGAAGGCCCTCACGAGCGTCGGCAGATCCTTGCGCGGTTCCACGGCGCCAAGCGCGAGCAGGTAAGGCGCCGAAGGTGACGGCCGCTCGAGCGACCGTGGTGATCCGGCCGGCGCTGGCCGTCCGGCCGGTGCTGGTGGTCGGGCCGGAGCGATCTGCCCGGGGCCGTCCACCCCGTAGGGAACGACCCGGACACGGGCCGCGTCAACACCGAGCAGGTCGACCACCTCGTCGCGCACAAAGCTCGAGGGCACGTGCACAAAGGCGCCGTGGCGGGCCGCCCGCCCCACCAGTCGGGGGTAGGCCAACGAGGCGGGCACGCACAGCTCCGGATAACGCAACGCGGTCAAGTCGTGCACAGACACGACACGACCGGCGTGACGTGCCGGGGGCACCACGTAGTTGGTGCCGTGCACGACCTCGACGGACCCGACGAGCCATTCGATCGGTGGCAGCTCGGCCCGCCCCCACACGGCATTGGCGAGGCGCGCCGGTGCAGGCCATGTCCGAACATCGAGCCCCAGCACGCCGGCGGGCGCGGCCGTGTCCGTTCCGGCACGCCGAGCGACGGCGTAGCCGCGCAGCTCCAGGCCCTCGAGACGGACAAGAGCAGCGGCCAGGCCGGCGCAGAACCGACCGACTCCGGTGAGCTCGCCGGCAAGAGGCAGGACGTCGAACGCCACCCGAAGCCTGGTCAAGTTGGCCCCGAGCCCGACAGGCCCGTCACGGCAGCCCGAACCTGCCCCGAGCGCCCGGCCATCACCGGAACAGGTCCTCGCCGTAAGGCCGGACCACCTCTTCTGTGACGGCACCTTGGCCCAAATAGGCCACGTCCACACCCCTGACCACGGCCACGGGGACGCCTCGAGCCTTCCCCATCACGAGGTCGGCCGCCGAGGCGATCTCGTCCACGACGCAGATCTCGGTGGCGACGAGCTCGCGGCCGAGGGCGTCGGTCGTCCCGCGAAGATCGACCACAGCGCGGATGCCGGCGCAACCGATGGCCACATCGGTGACCCCGCGCCGCCATGCACGCCCGAAGGTGTCGGAGATGATCACAGCGACCTCGAGACCTGTGCGCGCCCGGAGGCCGTCGCGCAGCCGCCGCGCCGAGCGGTCGGGATCCTCCGGAAGCAGCACTGCCCAGCCATCGGCCACGTTGGAGAGATCGACTCCTGAGTTCGCGCAGACAAAGCCGTGCCGCGTCTCGGTCACCACCAGGTCCCCCCGACGCCTGAGGACGCGAACAGCCTCCGACTCGGCCAGGGCACGTTTCGCGTCTGGATCGGAGGAGACGATCCGGACGGTTCGGCCTTCTGCCTTGGACACGATCTTCTGGGTGACGACGACGACGTCGCCCTCGATCAGGGTGGTCTGCCCAGCGATGAGCGCCGCCAGGTCAGTGCCTGAGGTGATCTCGCCCAAGCCCTTGACGCCGAACACCAGCAAAGACCCTTCAGCAGCCATCGGCGCAGTCTCTACCAGAGTTCCCTGGACGCGCTAAGCGCCAGGCGAGGCCGACGCGTCGTGCGACCGGCCCAGATCCACCGTGACGCCGAGGACGACTCGAGCAAGAGCCGCGGCCCGCTCTGGCGTCCTCATGACCGTCGGCGCGACGACGCAGTTCAACCCTGCGGCCCGCACCTCGTCCGCCAAGCCGCCGTCGGTGTCATCGATCACGAGCGTGCCCACCCAAGCCCGGAGAAACCGGGCCACACCTGCGGCGGAGGCCTCACCGCGCAGCTCGACGAGGAGCCTGTCCGCCGGGCCCTTCAACGCCGCGCCCGCCACTATCGGCGAAACGGCCACGACCGAGTCGCGGCGAGCCTGCAGCACGCTCGCGACGCCCGGCACCGCCAGGATCGGGCCGATAGACACGACAGGGTTCGAAGGCGCCACGACGACGATCTCAGCGGACTCGAGCGCCGCCAGCACGCCGGGCGCCGGCTCCGCCAGCTCCGCGCCCGCGAAGCGCACGTGCTCCACCACAACCGAATGGCGCATCTTCACGAAGTACTCCTGGAAGGCCACCTCTCGCCCGTCCTCGAGCCGCAATCGTGTCCGGACCGGGTCGTCGCTCATCGGAAGCAGGCTTATAGCGAGCCGGAAGGCGCGTGAGATCTCGGCGGTGACCTCAGAGAGCGTCGCTCCGTCCCGGATCCGTCCCGTCCGGTAAAGGTGAGTGGCGAGATCAGCGTCGCCGAGGCGGAACCAGGTGACGGCGCCGAAACGCTCCAGAGCCTCCATGGCGCGAAAGGTGTCACCGGTGATCCCCCATCCGGTGATCGGGTTCGCGACACCGGACAGGGTGTAGGTGATCGTGTCGAGGTCCGGGCTGATGTGCAGGCCGTGGAGCTCGGTGTCGTCACCGGTGTTGACGATGCCGACGATCTCGGTGGGATCCATGACCGCCTGCAGGCCGGAGAGCATCCTCGCCGCGCCGACTCCACCACAAAGAACCGCTATCACGAACCCGCTCGGCGAACGTACCTCACGACGGACCCGATCCCCTCCTCGAGAGAGGTCCACGGCTTCCAGCCGAGATGCAGGCCCGCACGTCTCGGGTCGAGCGCGCTCCGCTGCAGCTCACCGGGCCGGGGCGGTGCCATCTTCGGTGCCAGGTCGCTGCCGGAGACTTCGGCCACGATCTCGTACAGCTTGGACACCGAGGTCTCTTGACCGGTGCCGATGTTCAGCACGAGACCGTCACCACGTCGCGCCGCTCGCGCGAAGGCGTCGACCACATCGTCGACATAGACGTAGTCACGCGTCTGGCTGCCGTCGCCGAAGATGACGCACTGGCGCCCGGCGGCGAGGTTGCCGGCAAAGATCGCCACGACCCCAGCCTCGCCATGGGGATCCTGGCGCGGCCCGTAGACATTGGCGAGGGCGAGGGCGGTGAATTCGACGCCGTGCAACTCCCGATACGCCACGAGATAGTCGATCGCCGACTTCTTCGACACGCCATAGGGCGAAAGCGGCCGATGCGGCTGATGCTCGTCGACCGGGATGTGAGCGTCGTCCGGCTCACCGTACAAAGTGCCCCCGGAGGCGGCGAAAACGATCTTGGCGCCTCCCGCTGCGCGAGCACCCTCCAGAGCCTGGATCGTGCCCAGAATGTTGACCTCCGCGTCGAAGGCCGGGCGATCGACCGAGACCCGGACGTCCGCTTGGGCGGCCAGGTGGAAGATCACCTCCGGGCGGCGATGGCCGACTAGGTCCACAAGATCGTGTGAGCGGACGTCAAGGTTGTGAAAGCGGAGCGAACCGCACGAGGCGCGGGCCTCTGCGAGGTTGGCAAGCGACCCCGTCGAGAGGTCGTCCACAACATCGACCTCGTAGCCCTCAGCGAGAAGACGGTCGACGAGATTCGACCCGATGAAGCCCGCCCCTCCGGTCACCAGCGCTCGCATTGGGCTCACCTCCGGCGTCGAAGTTGCTTCAGGACAAGGGGTAGCGGGCGCCGTCAAGCACCGAGCGCGCCGGCACCTCGGCCCCTACCCCGATTATTGTCATCCCGCTCAGGCGGGCGCCGCGGCCGATGACGGCACGCGGACCGACGATGCTGTCGGACACGATCGCACCTGAGCGGACCTCGGCCCCGGCCATGAGCACGGACCGATCGATGACGGCATCGCGCCCGACACGTGATCCGGCCCCGAGGACGCTTTCGGACACGACGGCTCCTGCGGCGATCGTCACCTTCGGCCCGACGAAACAGAGCGGGCCGAGGCTGCCGGCGACCTCGGCACTTGCGTCGACCCAAACCCCGGTTCGAATCTCAGGCGCGGCCAGGCGACTCGGGCGGCGCCCGGAGAGAATGTCATGCTGGGCCTGAAGGAACTGCTGGGGCGTGCCGGTGTCAAGCCAGTAGGCGTCGGACGCGAGTGCGTACAAGACTCCCCCCTCGACCAGCTTGGGGAACGTCTCGCGTTCGATCGACACGCGTCGTCCGCCCGGGATCTGGTCCAGCACCGAGGTCTCGAGCACATAGATGCCCGCGTTGATCAGGTTCGTCGGGGCTTGGCCCGCAGGCGGCTTCTCGATGAAGGCGATCACACGCCCGTCCCCGTCGGTCGGCACGACACCGAACCTGGAGGGATCAGTGACCGGGGTGAGCGCGATCGAGGCGTGCGCGCCGCTCGAACGATGGAAGGCGAGGAGGGCCGAAGCGTCGAAATCTGTGATCACGTCGCCGTTGAGAACGAGAAACGTGTCGCTGACGCCGGACTTCTCCGCCGCGAAGCGAATCGCGCCCGCCGTGTCCAGCGGCTCGGGCTCGACGACGTACTCGAGGGCGACCCCTCCTATCTCGTCCGATGGGAAAGCCTCGATGAACGCGTCCGCCCTGTAGCCGAGAGACAGCACGGCACGGTCGATGCCGTGAGACGCTGCCCACTCGAACACTTGCACGATCATCGGCCGCTCGACCACGGGCAGCATCTGCTTGGGAATCTCATAGGTGAGCGGCCGAAGCCGGGTCCCCTCGCCGCCGACGAGAACGACGGCGTCCATCAACCAGTTGTGGTCGTCGTGCTCGAAGGCGAGGTGGTCGTGGAGGTTGCCGTGCTCCCCAGCTTGGTGCTCGTCGTGGTGGTCGACGACTTGACGGTCGTCGTCGTGGTGGTCGACGACTTGACGGTCGTCGTCGTGGTCTGAGACTTGAGGAAAGCCGCGATCCGGGGCGCGGCCGGGGGCCGGGCCACGGAAGCCCCTTTCGGGAGAAAGGCCAACATGAACAGCTCACCGTTGCCGTAGACGGTGTTGCCAGAAAGCACCCCGGGGAAGGAGCTGGCCGAGGTCGGCGTGGGCCAGATGGTCATTCCCAGCTGCCCGGGCTTGGTGCCGCACTTGCGCCCGTTGCTGTAGGTACCTGCGAGCTTGCCGACAGATTTCGGGAGCTTGAGCGATGTGGTCGTCAAACTCACGTCCTCAGAAGCGAGGAACTTGCCGAGCGTCGCCTTCGCACCCTCGAACTGGGTTGCGTCCTTGCCCGCTCTTGCGGGCCAGATGTCGACCACTCCGTTGCCGTCGCTGATGATGCCAGAGGACATGTTGGCGCTGCGCGGCAGGTTCACGACTTGGCCACAGATGTCGAGCGAGAACGCCTCTTGCCAGTGGTCGTTCAGCGTCGGAGGCGTGGTGTTCGCCTGAGTCGTCGTGGTGGTCGTCGACGCGGCGGTGGCCCGCACCTGACGTTCGTGGCGGCTGAACACGATCAAGGCGACGCCGAGGACGCAGACCAGGAGCAATATCGAGTACCACCCTATGGGCGAGCGCTGCTTGTAGCTCCGGCTGCCGCCGATGGCGGCGGCGCGCGCGACCTTGCGGCTGATCGAATTCTTAGGCACGGGCCATGACTCTAGCCCCGGCCGGCATCTGCATCTTTCCGCCGCCGTCCTGGTGGGCTCCCCATGTCGGCAAGCCGCCCGGTGGGCGCGCTCTTAGCCTCGGATCGTTTGTCGAGACGCGCGGCCACGAAACACCGCGAGCTCGCGAGCGCCAACCGGGCGCCGAGAGCGACCGCCACAAGCGGCAGCAGGAGCCGTTCGCGCCCGGAGGTCGAGCGAGCCGCGAATCTCAGGATCGACCGATGATGGGCCGCGAGCATCCGGTAGGGATGGCGCGATGTGGAACGGCCCTGTTCGTGGACGACCCGTGCGGACGGCTCGTAGACGACACCCCAGCCGACCCGGTGCAGCCGCCAGCAGAGGTCCACATCCTCGACGTACATGAAGTAGGCCTCGTCGAAGCCGCCAACCGCCTCGAAGGCGTCGCGCCGCACGAGGAAACCGGCTCCCGACACCCAGTCGGCGTCGCGGGTCCTGTGCTGGTCATCGCCGAGCAGCCTGTAGCGGCGGGTCCAGGGGTTGTCGCGCCAGAACAGGCCTATGAAGCCGTGCCCGAGGGCATTGCCGAGCCCGGGGAACGACCGACCTGAGGGGTACACAGACCCGTCTGTCTCCAAGAGCATGGGGCCCGCCACGGCCGCGTCGGGCCGGGCGTCGAGCGTTTCGGCAAGACACCTGATGGTTCCGGGCTCGACGACCAGATCGGGATTGCAGATGAAAATGAGCTCGCGGTCACAGCTGCGTGCACCGAGGTTCGCACCGGCGCCGTAGCCGAGGTTGCGGGGCGACCGTATCAGCCTGGCCGGGACTTCGAGGGCCTGCACGACCGAGGTCGACCCGTCGGTCGAGCCGTTGTCCACCACAACGATGTCGGTGATCCCGTTCTGCTGCAGGCTGCCCAAGCATCGTGCGAGCACCTCGCCTACGTTGTAGTTGACCACGACTGCGCCGACCCGCTTGGAGACGTCGACCCTCTTGGAGGTGCCGACGTTTTGGGAGCTGCCGAGCCTCCCGGAGATGTCCGGCGTCGGCAACTCTCAGGCCGTCAGCTCGGCGACAAGCCCCGAGATGGCCTGCTCCCAGCTGGGAAGCAGGTTCCAGCCCGACAGCCGCAAGGCGGCATTGTCGAGCACGGAGTTGGCAGGCCGGGGAGCCGGGCGCGGCGGGATCAGATCGCCGGTCGAGATCGGCTCGACCCGTCCCGGGTCCAGTCCGGCGGCCCGCACGACGAGGCGGGCAAACTCGTACCAGCTCGTCGAGCCCTGGTTGGTCACGTGGAATATCCCCGGATGCCTGCCAAGTGACAGGTCGACCACCCTGCCGGCAAGGTCTGCGGCCGAGGTCGGGCTCCCCCTTTGGTCGTCCACGAAGCGGAGCGGTTCGCCCGCGGTGGCGAGCCGGAGCACGGTCTTGACCATGTTGGCACCTGTCCTGCCGTTCACCCAGGCGGTGCGAACGATGGTGTGACCGTCATCGAGCTCGCGCTCTCCGCCGAGCTTGGAGCGCCCGTACACCGACAAGGGGTTGGGGTCGTCCCACTCGAGGTAAGGCCGGGGCGAGGTGCCGTCGAAGACATAGTCCGTCGACAGGTAACAGACATGTGCCCCGACCAGGCGGGCGGCTTCGGCGACGTGGCGGGTGCCGAGAGAATTGATGCGATAGGCGCGATCGGGATCGGCCTCGCAGGCGTCGACCGCCGTCCAAGCTGCCGGGTGGATGATCACCTCGGGCTGGACGGTGCCTATGACGGCGAGCAGGGCGTCGCGATCGGTTATGTCGAGCACGCTCTCCTCGGGGGCAACGACGTCCAGCGCCGGGCCGCGGAGGCGCTGCGCCGCCCGGCGATGCAGCTCGGCGACTATCTCGGTCCCTACCTGACCGGTCACGCCGGTCACGAAGACGCGCACGACGACCGGCTTCAGGATCGCCGGGCGACGGGCGCCACGCTCGCCCAGGAGGCCTCGACGACCGGTGACCGCCCGATCAATGGCTCCCACCACGCCCGGTTGTCGCGGTACCAGTCGACTGTCGCCGCCAAGCCGGACTCGAACGCGACGGTCGGCTCCCAGCCGAGCTCGGTGCGAATCTTGGTCGAGTCGAGCAGGTAGCGCCGGTCGTGCCCGGGCCGGTCAGGAACGATCGTCTTGAGCGACTCGGGCCGGCCCGTGGCGGCAAGGACGCCGTCGGCGATCTCTTCGATGCTCGCCTCCTGGCCGGAGCCGACGTTGTAGGTCTCGCCGATGACGCCCCTGTCGAGGACGAGCTCGATCGCCCGGCAGTGGTCCTCGACGTGCAACCATTCACGCCGGTTCTTCGTCGAGGCGTACAACGGCAGCGACTCGCCCTCGAGGGCCCGGGTCGAGAACAGCGGGATGACCTTCTCCGGGAACTGGTACGGGCCGTAGTTGTTGCAGCAGTTGGTGATCGTCGCCGGGAGGCCGAAGGTCTCGAAATAGCACCGGACGACATGGTCGGCGCCGGCCTTCGAGGCGTTGTACGGGGTCCGCGGCCGGTACGGGGACTCCTCGCTGAAGGACTCGTCGCTGTCGAGGGCGAGGTCCCCGTAGACCTCGCAGGTCGATATGTGATGGAACCTCTGCACGCCGACGCGGCGGGCGGCGTCACAGAGCGCCTGTGTACCGAGGACGTTGGTCCGGAAAAAGCGGGCCGGGTCCAAGATGGCCAAGCTGTTGTGCGACTCGGCCGCGAAGTGCACGATCGTGTCGATGCCGTGCTCGTCGAGGGTCGACTCGACCAAGGGCTGGTCGCAGATGTCCCCGTGGACGAAGACCACCCGGCCAGAGCTCTCGAGCTCGGCAATGCTGCGGCGGTCGCCGGCGTATGTCAAAGCGTCCAGGACGACGAGCTGATCGCCCGGGCGCTGGACCGCCCAGTACCGCACGAAGTTGGAACCGATGAAACCGGCACCGCCGGTAATGAGGAGTCGCATCGTCGGCCCAGGCTAATCGGCGTGCAGCTGGCTTGGCCCAACCGGGTCACCACGAGCCGGCACGGGCACGAGACCCGACGGTCAGCGGACGTGGACGACGTCACCCGCGGAGATGGTCCTGACCCCGGTGGCCGTGGAGACGAGAAGGCACCCGCCATCGTCGACACCCATCGCACTGCCGGCGACAGTCTCGCCGGCCAGCCCGACTCGGACCTCACGCCCGATCGTCGAGCAAGCGAGACGGTACTCAGATGCGAGGGCGCGCCGGCCCTGGTCGCTTGCCAACCTGGCGTTCAGCTTGCCTGTGAACCGGAGCAGGCGGTCGACGAGCTCGTTCCGGTCGATCTCGCGTCCCGCGACCCGGTTCAGCGCAGTGGCATGTTGCGCTATGAAGGCCAGCTCGGGGTCTTCCGGACTCGCAGGCGGCCAGTCAGGAGGCCAGTTCACGTTGATCCCAATGCCCACGACGACGCCGGTCGGCACGACCTCGGACAAGACGCCTGCGACCTTCCGCTCGACACCCGGACGCTCGGCACCCGGGTGCCGAGCGAGAGCGTCCGGATTGCCCCCGCAGGGCGCTTCCGGCTTGCCCGCGGCGCCGTCCGGCCCCGCGAGCAGGTCGTTCGGCCACTTGAGCGAGAGCTCGACTCCGGCCACCTCCCGGCAGGCTCGAGCAGCTGCGAGCGCCACCGCCCAGGCGGTGAGATGAAGCTGCTCGGGGTCGAGATCGGGCCGGAAAAGGATCGAGCACAGCACCGCCGTGCCCGCTGGCGCCACCCATCTCCTGGCGAGCCGCCCTCGGCCCTCGCTTTGGCACTCGGCAACGACGGCGTAGCCCTCGGGAACCTCCGAACCATCTCCCAGCCCGCTGCGCGCGAGCTCGACCAGGTAGTGGTTGGTCGAGTCGACGAGCCACAGGCGCTCGGGCACGGC
The DNA here is from genome assembly GCA_050015255.1 of Acidimicrobiales bacterium. Classification (GTDB taxonomy): domain Bacteria; phylum Actinomycetota; class Acidimicrobiia; order Acidimicrobiales; family Bog-793; genus Fen-455. Next base: position 8,975 of record JBEKBT010000020.1, on the reverse strand, counting down.
GAAGGGGACCGGAACCTCGCCGGCCGAACCCCCGCTCACAGGCAGTCCTCGTCTCGGCGCTGGCGGGTAGCCTGCTCGACTGGGCGCTCGACCGTGGGTGGCCGCCCGTCGGCTCGCGGCGCCTCCTCCATGGGGAGCCAAGGCTAGGTCGAGGAAGGAGGGTCGTGTTCGACAAGGTGCTCGTGGCCAACCGCGGCGAGATCGCCGTGCGGATCATCCGGACCTGCCGCGAGCTCGGCGTCGCTTCGGTCGCCGTCTACTCCGAGCTCGACCAGAACGCGCTTCACGTCCGTCTCGCCGACGAGGCTTACGCCTTGGGCGGCCAGACAGCCGCCGAGAGCTACCTCGACGCCGATCTCATTCTGGACGCCCTCGCGCGAAGCGGCGCCGACGCCGTCCATCCGGGATACGGGTTCCTCGCCGAGAACGCGGCGTTCGCCCGTGTGGTCGCCGGTGCCGGCGCGACGTTCATCGGACCGCCTCCTCGAGCGATCGAGACCATGGGGGACAAGATCAAGGCCCGGCTCGCCGCAACACGAGCGGGCGTCGCCTGCGTGCCCGGTCGCAGCGAACCTGTCGCCGACCCGGACGAGATCGTCGCCTTCGGCGAGTCCAACGGCTGGCCGGTGGCGATCAAGGCCGCCTTCGGCGGCGGTGGACGCGGCATGAAGGTGGTGACCGAAGCCAAAGAGGCCGCTTCGGCCATGGAATCGGCCCAGCGCGAGGCCCTGTCCTCCTTCGGCCACGGCGACATCTACCTCGAGCGATACCTCACATGGCCCAGGCACATCGAGATGCAGGTCTTCGCCGACCGGCACGGGAACGCCGTGTGGCTCGGAGAAAGGGACTGCTCCTGCCAGCGCCGTCACCAAAAGCTCCTCGAAGAGAGCCCTGCGCCGGATTTCGAGGACGAGGTCCGCCGGGCCATGGGCGAGGCCGCGGTCCAGATCTGCCGGGCGTGCGCCTACGAAGGCGCGGGGACCGTCGAGTTCCTCTACGAGGACGGGAGCCTTTACTTCCTGGAGATGAACACTCGGCTGCAGGTGGAACACCCGGTCACCGAGCTGCTGACCGGGCTCGACCTCGTCGAGTGGCAGTTGCGCGTCGCCGCGGGCGAGCCGCTTGCGCTGTCGCAAGAAACGATCGTGGCCCTCAGCCGGGGACACGCCATGGAGGCGCGGATCAACGCCGAGGACCCGGCCAACGGCACGTTCCTCCCGAGCCCGGGCCAGATCACTCGGCTCCGCCTTCCCGAGGGCTTCGGGGTGAGGTCGGACTCCGGGTTCGAGGCGGGCGACGCCGTCAGCCAGTTCTACGACAACCTGGTCGCGAAGATCGTCGTCTGGGGGATCGACCGCGAGGCCGCGCGCCGAAGGTTGCTCCGCGCTCTGTCGGAGATGCAGGTTGAGGGCATTGCGACGACCATCCCGGCTATCCAGGCGGTCCTGACCCACCCTGACTTCATCGAGGCGCGGCACTCGACGCGTTGGCTCGAGGAGTGCCTCGACCTTTCGGAGATTGCCGTTTCTTCGCCGGCGAGCGGGCGTCGGCAGGACGCCGAGAGCCTGCGCGGCACCGAGAACGGCACCGAGAACATGGTCATGCGAGAGGTCGATGCCGAAGTCGACGGGCGCCGTTACCGGGTGAAGCTTTGGGTGCCTGACACCTCACCTGCCGGCCACCGGGCGCCGGGCGGCACGAGAGCGCCCGCCACTCCCCGATCGCGTGGGGCCGCTGCGCCTGTGCTGCCCACCGACGGGAAGGTAACTGTCCCGATGCAGGGGACGATCATCAAGGTGCTCGTGGCCGAGGGCGATCTCGTCGAGATCGACCAGGACCTGTGCGTGTTGGAGGCCATGAAGATGGAGAACCCGATCACCTCGGACCGAGCTGGAAGGGTCAAGGCGCTTCACGTCTCGGTCGGGGACTCTCTCGGCGCAGGCGACGTCGTGGCGGTGATCGAATGATCCAGAGTGCGGCCGCGGTGGCCAAAGAGCAGGCGAGAAACGCCATCGGGAGTGCCGGCGACCAGCTGATCGAGCTGTCACGGATGATCCACGACCATCCGGAGCTCTCCTTCGAGGAGGAGCTGGCGTCCACCTGGTGCGCGGAGGCACTCGACGACGGGGGCTACACGGTCGAGCGCGGGATCTGCGGGTTGCCGACGGCCTTTGCTGCCAGCATCGGGACCGGGCCGCTCACGGTCGCGATCTGTGCCGAGTACGACGCCCTTCCCGAGATCGGCCATGCATGCGGTCACAACGTGATCGCGTCCTGCGCCGTCGGCGCAGCCCTCGCGTTGGCACAGCTCGCGGACGACCTCGGCATCACGGTTCGCGTCCTCGGCACGCCGGCCGAGGAGGGTGGTGGCGGGAAGATCCTCATGCTCGAGCGGGGCGGTTTCGACGGGGTCAACGCTGCCCTCATGGTGCATCCTGCCCCGAGCGAGGCCGACCGGATGCCGTGTCTGGCCGTCAGCCACTTCGACGCCCGCTACACCGGCAAGGAGGCGCACGCTTCTGCGTACCCGGACCGGGGCGTCAATGCGGCTGACGCGATCACGATCGCCCAGGTGGCGATCGGGCTGCTCCGCCAGCACGCGGCGCCGCATGATCAGGTGCACGGCATCGTCACCTACGGCGGCGCAGCCCCGAATATCGTGCCCGGTCTTGCCGTGGCGAAGTTCTACATACGTGCGGAGACGCTCGAGGCCTTGCAGGCTTGGGAACCGAGAGTCATGAGGTGCTTCGAGGCCGGTGCGCTCGCGACCGGAGCCTCGCTCGAGGTGCTGCCCCAAGGCCCCCGCTACTCCGAGTTCGTCACCGACGAGGAGATCTTGGCGCTCTACCGCAGCAATGCCCAGGCGATCGGCCGGGACTTCGCTTCCGAGCCGGAGGCCGCCCTCACCGCCTCGACCGACATGGGCAACGTGTCGCTCGTCATCCCTGCGATCCACCCCTTGCTCGGGATCGACTCGTTGCCGGCGGTCAACCACCAAGCCGGGTTCGCCGCCGCCGCCGCCAGCCCGGCCGCCGATCGTGCCGTGCTCGACGGCGCCTTGGCCATGGCTTGGACGGCGATCGACATGGCGAGCCACGAGGGCGTCCGCCGCCGCCTCAGTGCCACCGCCTACCGGCACGCTCGGGCTTGACACCTGATCCGGCCCGCTCGAGCCGGCACACCTGATCCGGCCCGCTCGAGCCGGCACACCTGATCCGGCCCGCTCGAGCCGGCACACCTGATCCGGCCCGCTCGAGCCGGCACACCTGATCCGGCCCGCTCGAGCGGGCAAGCCTGATCCGGTACGCCTGAGGGGCCGGCTACCCTCGAGCCCCGCGGGTCACCGGCTCGGGCGGTATTCCCCGAAGACCTCGCGCAGGGCGTCTGACACCTCTCCGAGAGTCGCGCGTCGCGCCAGCGCCTCGCGCATGGGTACGAGCAGGTTCTGCGTGCCCCGGGCGGCCGAGCGCACATCGTCGATCGCGGCGTCGACGCCGGCCTGGTCCCGCGACGCCCTGAGAGCCCGCAGGCGCTCGATCTGGTCGCGTTGCAGGGACGGGTCGATCGGGAAAGCCTCCGGCTCGCCTGCCTCCTCGTCGACGAAACGGTTGACACCCACGACGATCTCTGCACCCGACTCGACGGCCTTGGCGTACCGATAGGCCGCCTGCTCGATCTCGTCCTGCATGAAGCCGGATTCGATCGCGGCCACGGCGCCACCGAGGGCGTCGATGCGGGCGATGTAGGAGAGCGCGGCGCTTTCGACCTCATTAGTCATGGTTTCGAGGAAATAGGAGCCGGCGAGGGGGTCGACCGTGTCGGTCACGCCGGACTCGAAGGCGATGACCTGCTGGGTCCGCAGCGCCAGCCTGGCCGCGTGCTCGGTCGGCAGCCCCAACGCCTCGTCGAAGCTGTTCGTATGCAGGCTCTGGGTGCCACCGAGGACGGCCGACAGTGCCTGAAGCGTCACGCGGACGATGTTGTCGTAGGGCTGCTGAGCCGTGAGCGTCGAGCCGCCGGTCTGGGTGTGGAAACGGAGGCGTTTCGACTTCTCGTCGTGCGCTCCGAAGCGCTCGGTCATTATCCGGGCCCAGATCCTGCGCGCCGCCCGGTACTTGGCGACCTCTTGGAACAAGTTGTTGTGGGCGTTGAAGAAGAACGACAGCCTCGGCCCGAACGTGTCGACCTCCAGGCCTGCCGCCAGCGCCGCTTCCACGTAGGCGATCCCGTTGGCGAGCGTGAAGGCCAGCTCCTGGACGGCCGTCGACCCCGCCTCGCGGATGTGGTAGCCGGAGATCGAGATCGTGTTCCAGCCCGGGATGCGCTCCGCGCAGTAGGAGAACGTGTCGGTCACGAGCCGCATCGAGGGCCGGGGCGGGTAGATGTAGGTGCCGCGGGCGACGTACTCCTTGAGGATGTCGTTTTGGATCGTGCCGCTGATGGACGACGGCGCCACGCCCTGCTCGGCTCCCACCAGCTCGTAGAGCAGGAGCAGGATCGCCGCCGTGGCGTTGATCGTCATCGAGGTGGACACCTTGTCGAGGGGAAGCCCCGCCAGCAGGCTCCGCATGTCCTCGACGGAGTCGATGGCCACGCCGACCTTTCCGACCTCGCCCTCGGCGCGGGGGTGGTCCGAGTCGTACCCCATCTGGGTCGGCAGGTCGAAGGCGCACGACAGCCCGGTCTGGCCGGCCTCGAGCAGGAACTTGAACCGTTCGTTGGTCGCCTCGGCCGTCCCGAACCCCGCGTACTGACGCATCGTCCAGAGCCGGCCGCGGTACATGTCGCGCTGGACTCCTCGCGTGTAGGGAAAGGCGCCTGGCTCCCCCAGCTCCAGCGCGGGATCGAAGCCGTCGAGGTCCTCGGCGACATAACGGCGACGGATCTCTATGCCGGAGTCGGTCCGGCGCACACGATCATCGCTCGACACGGCCAAAGCGTAAGCCGGTCGCGCCGAGCGGCGCCTAATCCGCGCGCCTTCGGCGCCTGATCCGCCCGCCTCGGCCGGCCCTAGGACCGGCGCCTCAGCCGGCGACCAGGACTGGCGCCGCCGACGGCGGTGGCGCCTGCTAACGGTGCGGCGTGCACAGGTCGTCGTACTCGGCGATGACGATCTCGCCGGCATGCTCCCCGCAGGCGGGGCAGTTCGGGTCCCGGCGGATCTTGAAGCTCCGGAACGACTCCTCGAGGGCGTCGTAGGCGAGGAGCCGGCCGACCAGGGGCTCTCCGAGGTTGAGCAGGAGCTTGATCGCCTCGACCGTCTGGATGGACCCGATGATGCCGGGCAGCACTCCGAGCACGCCGGCTTCTGCGCACGAAGGCGCCAGCTCCGCCGGTGGGGGCTCAGGCACAAGGCATCGGTAGCAGGGGCCTTTGTAAGGGTAAAAGACCGTCGCCTGGCCCTCGAAACGGAAGATCGAGCCGTGTACGACGGGGACCTTCTTGATCAGGGAGGCGTCGTTCACGAGATAGCGGGTCGGGAAGTTGTCCGTCCCGTCAACGATCACGTCGTAGGAATTGATGATCTCGAGGACGTTGCCCGCTCCGAGGCGGACGTCGTAGGTGACGACGTCCACGTCCGGGTTCATGGCCGTGAGCGTCTTCTTCGCCGAGTCGACCTTGCGTTCGCCGATGCGGTCGAGGTTGTGCAGGATCTGGCGCTGCAGGTTCGAAGCGTCGACGACGTCCATGTCGACGATCCCGATCGTCCCCACCCCGGCGGCCGCGAGATAGAGCGCTGCGGGCGAGCCGAGGCCGCCGGCGCCGAGAAGGAGGACCTTCGACTCCAAGAGGCGTTGCTGGCCGGCCTCTCCGACCTCAGGCAGGAGCAAGTGCCGCTGGTAGCGGTTGCGCTGGGCCGCGTCGAGCGTCCTCGGGACGACCCACTCGCGCCCCTCGTCCTTCCACTTGTTGAAACCGCCGGCCATGGAGACCACCTCGGAGTAACCGAGCTCGCCGAGTGACTGGGCGGCGAGAGCCGAGCGAGTGCCGCCCGCGCAGTAGACGACGATCTTGCGGTTCTTGTCGGGGATGCGGCCCTCCACCTGAAGCTCCAGCAAACCCCGTGGCAGGTGCACAGCACCGGGCACCGCGCCCTGCGCGTACTCGTCCGCCTCCCGCACATCCAAAAAGAGCGCCTGTCCCAAGAGCGGGTTCGCGCCCGCGGGATCGATCTCGACGATTGCCTTTTTGGCCTGGGCCAACATGTCCCTGAAGCTCGCCACGAGCGCAACCTCTTCTATCGAAGCTCCCGACCGCTGAAACGCTACCAGTCAACTCAGCATTCCAACTCGGGCGCTCGGCGTGCGCCTGATGGCGGCCACTCCTTTGCCGGCCGCTCCGTTAGCGGTCGCTCCGTTAGCGTCCGCGTCGTGCAACTCGACGAGATCGTGCGGCGACGAAGGATGGTCCGGAGCTACTCGGACAGGCCTGTGCCTGCCGACGTCTTGGACCGTGTCCTCGGCGTTGCGCTCCGAGGGCCATCCGCAGGCTTCAGCCAGGGAGTCGACCTGCTCGTGCTCGAGGGCGCTCAGACTGAGCAGCTCTTCGAGCTGACAAGCGACCCGGAGTTCATCGCGAAACCCGGGCCGCTCAGCGGCCTCCTCCGGGCGCCCGTGATCGTGCTCCCGCTGAGCGATCCGGCCGCCTATGTCGCCCGCTACTCCGAGGCGGACAAAGCCGGCTCCAGCCTCGCCGGCGTCCCCGCCGAGGGCTGGCCAGTGCCGTACTGGCTCGTGGACTCTTCGTTCGCCGTCATGCTGCTGCTGCTCGCTGCCACAGACGAGGGCCTCGGGGCACTCTTCTTCCGCCTGCACCGGGACCCCGGCCCGTTTCTCGCCGCCCTGGACGTGCCTGAGGGCAAACAGGTCGTTGGTGCCGTCGCGCTCGGCTACGAGGCGCCGGCCGGCCCGGTGCTCGTCAATCCGCCAGGGTCGCCGGCGCGTCGCGCCCGGCGCCCGTCGAGCGAGGTCGTCCACAGGGGACGCTGGTAGCTAGCGCCCCGCCTCAGGGGCGCCCGGCGCTCACGAAACCGTCGAAGTAGATCCTGGCGAAGGCGACATTCGTCCCTGGTTCGGCCGCCTGGATCACCGTCTCGACGCCGTAGGGGCCCGAGCCGAGGTACATGACGACGTGAGAGATGGCACCTTGGCCGTCATTGGCGAAGTGGTAGAAGAGAAGGTCCCCGGGCTCGAGCTGGTCGAGCGAGACCGGGCTGGACTCCTCCCACTGCAACGTCGCCGAGTGGACCAGGGAGTAACCGGCCGCCGCCCAGGCGAGCATGGTCAGCCCCGAGCAGTCGACGCCTGCCTTGCCTGCGCCTCCGAACACGTACGGGACGCCGACGAACTTCAGGGCCGCCATCGCCGCCTTCAGGCCATGGGCCGCCGTGGCAACGCTGGAGACGTCGATGCCGGCAAGGTTCGGCCCTCTGTAGGGGCTGCCGACCGGCCACGGCAGAAAGAGCCGAGCGAACTCCTTCGCACCGACCAGGCCACGGAGTTGGCGCCGGATGGAGGCGTACTTGCCTGCCGCCACTCTTATGAGAGAACGCGCCCGAGCGCGCAGTGCGGCGATCGCGGCCAGGGACCGCGCGATCCGCCGGGAGCTTTCGAGGGCGATGGCGCGCGAGGAGTGCACAGCGCTCGACGCCGCCCGGTAACGCACAAGGGCGTGGTGCAACTGTCCGAGCGCGACGCCGGAGTAGACCTCGGCCATCTGGCCTTCGGACTCGCTGTCGGAAAGCACGTTCGAGTTGACGTCGATCAGCTCGCCGGTGACGTACGCGACAACCGCAGCCTGCCGAAGGCGGGCTGCTGCCGCAGACAGGTGAAGGTCGGCCGTGCGGACCTGGTGGCCCAGCACTGAGACCTGTAGCCGGATCTTCGCCAGTTTGTACTTCTCGATGTCGTAGCTCTCCGACAGCGCTGCCGCCTTCTCGTCCTCGGCGCTGACGAGGGCCGCTGCTTTGAGCAGTCGGTGCAACAGCGGATCAGCCTTGGCCGGGACGGCCGGCAATGTCACCGCCGTGGACGCCGCCGACTTCTTTGGTCGCGTCCGGACCGTCGTGGTCTTTGTCGCTCCACCACTGCCCGGCTGAGCTGCCAGCGCGGTCGATGGCAGGCTCAAGCTCAGCACGGCCACGGTAACTGCCAACGCCAAGCTTCTGGGGCGCGACACGCCCGACACCTTAGCGCGGTTGTTTGACCACTTTGAGTGACAGTCCTTGGGCCGAGAACACTCGGTCAAGAGGCCAGCTGGGAGGCCCAAACCGCGACCGACGCGGCGGGCCCGTGATGCGGACGGGGCGGCGACTTAACCGGCGATCACGGCAAAACGAGGCGTTACTCCCACAAGCCGGTCGAGGACTGACGGCAATGCCTCCCGGCTCGCCCACTCGACGTCGCGGAGCCGCGCGACGCGAGCGTCGCCCCAATGCGTCGACTCGACCAGGTCGACCAGCATCTCCGGGCTCGCGCCCGAGCCGAGCGGGAGCTCGGAGATCAGCTCGGTGTCGTACTGCTTGTGATGATCCGACGGCACGTTCCGCAGGCGCCTGAGAAGGTCACGGGCAGCAGAGCGCAGCTGCTCCTCAGGGCCGGCGGCCGCTCCCCAGATGCTCTCGAGAAGCAAGAGCGTCCCTGACGGGGCCACTTCGCGCCACGCCTCGAGGGCCGCCCTCGGATCCGACAATGTCCATACGACATGGCGCTCGACCACGGCGTCGAAGTTGTCACGAGGCGGGTTTGCCGCGTTGGCTTCGAAGAGGTCGATATCGAGACCACGGCTTCGCGCCTTCGCGCTCAACTGGGCGAGCATTCCCGGCGCGAGATCCAACGCCGTGACGCGATAGCCTGTCAAGGGACAGCAGGAACTCCTCGTAGGCGGACAGGGCTTCTCCATCTCGGCGGACAGCAGTTCTCCAAATGGACGGACAGGACTCCTCCACTTCCGACGACTCATGAGGGCGTCATCTG
>JBEKBT010000019.1:0-38046 GCA_050015255.1 Acidimicrobiales bacterium | reverse complement strand
CACGCCCTTGTCCCTGAGGGCCTCGGCGAAGGCGTCGTGTTCTTCTTTGGCCTTGGACGCCCACATCACGTCGTCGAAAAGCATCTCGCCGATGTTCTCTGGCGTCAGTCGGGACAACTCCAGTCCCGGGCGGTGAACTATGGCCTGGCGGAGCTGGCCCACCTCCGAGTCGACACGAAATGTCATAGCGGTTCCTCCTCTTGGCTCTTTTTTGTCTCTCGTCGTGTTCCTGCTCACGCCGACCTGGGCGGCTCGGCGACCGGCCCGACCGGGACCTCGGCTGTCGGCTCGTCGGTCGGGTTGTCCACCGGTTCGGCGGCCTCACCGAGACGCTCGCGGCGGGCGTTCAAGAAGGCGTACAAGATCAGGCCCGCCCCGATCACGACCAGGGCCTGGTAGACGACCTGGTAGCCGGAGGCGAAGGTCACCCACATCGAGAACAGGACGCTCACCCCGGCGACCGTCAGGTCGCGTGTCAGCGCCCAGCCCTGTACCCGCCGGCGGCGTGAGACGAGGAAGGTGAGCTGGGCGAGGGCGGACATGAAATAGGGGATGGCGACGGTGACCACGGTGAGGTCGACCAGGTAGGTGAACACCGTCAGCCCCGTGCTCGTGCTGTAGCGCCACAACATGAGCAGCGACGGGAGCACGGTCCCGATCACGATCCCGAACCAGGCCGTGCCGTTGCGATCGGCCCAGGCAAACGGCCGCGGGAACAGGTCGTCCTGGGCGATGGCCCGCGAGGTCTCGGTGACGATGAGGGTCCAGCCGTTCAGGGCCCCGATACCGGACACGACGGCCAGGGCGGAGATGAACTTCCCGGGCCAGGTGCCATGGGGGAACATGGTCCGGAAGGCATTGACGAACGGCGAGCCGTTGTTCAACAGGGCGTGGTGGGGCACGAGGCCCATCACTGCCGCCGACACGAGCACGTACAAGACGGCGCTGGCCGCAGTGCCGTACACCGAAGCGCGCATGACGTTGCGGCGGGGGTTCTTCACCCTCTTGGCGGTGATGGCGGCGGCTTCGACCCCGATGAAGGAGAAGAGGGCCACCCCGGCTGCGATCCCGATGCCGCTGTAGAGGCTCCCGCCCGAGGCGTTAAAGGGCCCGAAGTTGGCGCTGCGGACGAAGAACCACCCGACGACGCCGACGAACAGCAGGGGGAGGAACTTCAACACGACGGTCAGGTTCTGGAACCAGGCCATCTGGCGGACCCCGGCCAGGTTGATGACAGCGGGCACCCAGAGCCCCAAAAGGGCGATGCCCCAGTTCTCCATGCCGCTCGGGTGGGTGATGTTGAACAGGGCGTCGACATAGAACACCCACGACGAGACGATGGCGGCATTGCCGGCCCAGGACTGGATCCAGTAGCACCAGCCGACGGTATAGCCCGCGAAGTCGCCGAACTCATGGCGGGAGTAGGCATAGACCCCACCGTCACTGTTGGGCACCCGCTTTGTGAGCTGGCCGAAGAGCACGCCGAGGAGCATCGCCCCCACGCCGATGACCCCCAGCACGACAAGTGACATGGTGCCGGCGCCGGCCAGCACGGCCGGCATCGTGAACACCCCGGTGCCGATGATGCTGCCGATGACGAGCCCGGTCGCAGAGGTAAGCCCCAGGGCATGAGCCTTCTGCTCGTTACGTGAAGACATGTGGTGGCCGGGAACAGCGGGTTGTTCAGGCACCGGCGGAGCGTCAAGAGCAGACATCGAGTCTCCTTTCGCGAGGTGACGAACCGTGGTCGAAGTTACCCTCCCCCTCCGCCCAGGGGGGCGGGGCGAAGGGGGAGGTGTGGGTGGTGGGGAGGTGGGGGGAGGTTGGCAGCTGTGAGCTGTCGCCCTCCTGGGCCGCAGGCACTATCCGTGCGAGGTCCAGGTCGGCGACGAGCTCCGGGCGGGCGTCGAGCCAATGTGCCCACGCACGCAGATCCTCTTGAGCGGCCGCATGCAACTCCTCGGGGTACTCGAGGCCCCGGACGCAGGCGATGACAGAGATGGCCTTACCGGCCAGGTCGAGGAAATCTGCAATCCAGCGAAGCCGATCGGGCGCCGGGCAAGAAGCAGGATCCGTTGGCAGGGTAGCGTTCACAGCTAAAAGGGGACCACAACGAAGGCCACGGATCCTCAGTAGCCGCTACTGGAATTCCGAGTCGTTACTACTGGACTACTGCCTCGTGTGTATAAGTACTCCTGACTGCCACGGATCGGCCTCGGGGCGCGGGCCCGCATTGGGGCGAGCACCAGCGAAGAGAGCGAGAGGTGACCCGGCGGTGGTCAGCTCAGCCGGGAGAGCTCTTTGCTGCGGCCGACCATGGGCCAAGTCGTCACGCCCGAGGACAGCTGGGCGCCCTTGCACCCGAGAAGGCACCGACGGCCGCGGTCGAGGCGATCAGTACTCCCAACCTCGCAATCCGTATCTGCTACTGAGGACCCGCGGCCTTCGTTGTGGTCGCCTGGAGGAATGCAGAGCGAGTCCTCGCCAACGAGCTTCTCGAGCTCGTCGAGAATGACCCCGACGTGCTGTCGCGAGTTCAGCAAACTGTCCTCGTCCCGCTCGAGTTCGAGCTGATGCGCACCGCAGCCGAGAGGGGGCTTACGGCCTTCGAGCTCGTCCAGTCCACCCGGACGGCCTTGCGCTCGAGCATCTCGTAGCTCGTCGACCACCGGCGCCCTGTTCGTCCACGCCGAGCAGAAAGGTTTGGTCGATCCTGCTCCGAGGCAGATGGGGCCGGCCGTCAGCACTCGCGTGCGGTTCCGGTTGAGGTTGTCGAACCGTCCTAGAGCGTTCGGCGCCGGTATCGGCGGACGGAGACCGGAGCCAGCACGAAAAGGATTCCGAGCGACCACACCACCGCCCAGAAGACCGTGGAGTCGGTCCGACCTGTGCTTACGACGCTCGTGAAGGGCGGGAAGACCAGATCTGGCTTCGGCACTCCCGACATGAGATCGCGCGCCGCGTTGACCACGATCGACACAGGCTGATGCCGGGCGAAGCCCTGCAGCCAACCAGGCATCGTTTGCAAAGGGACGAACGCCGAGGACGCGAAGGTGAGCGGGAACAGCAGGGGGAATGACATCAGCTGTGCCGTCTCGCTGTTCGGGGCCGAGAGCCCGACAAAGGCGAATCCCCAGCTGAGTGCGTAGGCGAACAGCAACAGGAGCAGGATCCCGGCGACGTACTCGGCGACATTGGTCCCGATGCGGTAGCCCACGGCGTATCCCACCGCCGTCATCAGGGCCATCACGAACAGATTGCGGCACAAGTCGGCTGTCGTCCGGCCGGCGAGCACAGCCCAGCGTGACATGGGGAGCGCTTGGAAACGCTCGATGAGGCCCTTGTGCAGGTCTTCGGCGAGCCCGATCGACGTGCTGATCGATCCGAAGGCGACTGTCTGGACGAAGATGCCCGGCATGAGGAACTGCACGTAGTGGTAACCGGGCGTCGGGATCGCACCCCCGAACACGTACCTGAACAACAGGACGAACATGACCGGCTGCACGCTGGCGAAGAAGATCGCTTCGGGCACACGCGTGTAGGCGATGAGATTGCGCTTGGTCATCGTCAGCATGTCGGCGACGGCCCAATAAGCTCGCCCACCCGACGGTGACGAGCCGACAGAATGCTGGGGTACGGGGATCGTTGTCGTCGTCATCAGCTTCGGCCTCTCTTCGGTCTTTGTCGGCGTCCGTCCAGGCTCGGGGAATCCTGCGCTTTCTCTTCCGGTTCCACCTCGGCCCGGTGTCCGGTTAGGGCAAGGAACACGTCGTCGAGACTCGGCTCACGCAGCGCCAGCGTGGTTGGGGCGATGCCCTCTGTCTCGAGAATCCTCAGCGCTTCGGTGACGATGCGAGGGCCGTCGTTCACGTTGACCTCCACCGTGCTGGCAAATACCACGGGCGCCTTCTCAGTCACCGTCTTCAGCGCTTCCCCGGCGCGAAGCGCTGTCGCCTCATCGGCAAGACCCAGGTCGAGAACTGTCGCGCCCATGCTCGCCTTCAAGGTGGCCGGTGTCCCCTCGGCGATCACCTTGCCGTGGTCGATGACGACCAGATGCTCGGCCAGCTTGTCAGCCTCCTCGAGGTACTGAGTCGTGAGGAGCACGGTCGTCCCCTCGGAGGCGAGGCCCTCGATCATGGCCCACACGTCGGCGCGACTCGCCGGGTCCAAGCCTGTCGTCGGTTCGTCGAGAAAAAGCACTCTCGGGTGGGCGACGAGGGAGGCGGCGACGTCCAAGCGCCTGCGCATCCCTCCGGAGTACGTCTTGGTCGGGCGGTCAGCGGCGTCGGTGAGGCCAAACTGCTCGAGAAGCGAGGACGAGCGCACTCTCAGCTGATCCTTGGACATGTGGTTGAGCCGTCCGACCATCCACAGGTTCTCCGCGCCGGTGAGGTTCTCGTCGACTGCTGCCGATTGACCGGCGAGTCCTATCAAGGTACGGACCTCATCGGGCTCGGTCATCACGTCGTGGCCGAGAACCCGAGCATGGCCGCTGTCAGCCCGGAGCACGGTCGTGAGAATGCGCACGACCGTGGTCTTGCCGGCTCCGTTAGGACCGAGCAGCCCGAAGATCGTGCCCGGCTCGATGTCGAAACTGACGCCGTCGAGAGCACGCACGGTGTGACCGAAGGTCTTGCGCAGATCCTCCAGCTGGATGGCGAACGTCATGCAGATCTCCTTGCGGGTGCAACAAGCGGCGGTACCGTGGTGGGATGGCTAAGAAGTTGTATTGTTTGAGTGACAAACATCTTAGTAGCTAAGGTAGATCATGAGCAGTGAAGAGCGCAAGCAGAGTATCGAGGAGGTGGGCAGGGCGCTTCGTGCTTTCCTGTCGGCGTCGGACGCCTTCGACGAGGCGCTGGGAAATGTCCTCGGGCTGAACCCCACCGACGTCCGGTGTGTCGACCTCCTCGACCAGTACGGCACCATGACGGCAGGTGTTCTCGCCGACCTGGCCGGTCTCAGCACCGGCGCGGTGACATTCCTCCTCGACCGCCTCGAGCGCGCCGGTTTCGTGCGCCGGGTCCGGGACACCCAGGACCGCAGGCGCGTGCTCGTCGAGCTCGTCCCGCTCGCCAGGTCACAGGTTTCCGAGCTGCACGTAGGTCTCACCGAGGTATGGCGAGCCTCGGCGCAGCACTTCTCGGTCGCGGATCTCCAGAGCATCATCGCGTTCCTGCGAGAAGGAGCGAAGGTCTACGAGGCGCAGGTTCCGCTCTTGTGCTCGCAGATCACCCGCGGGGCCGGTTCGCGCACCTCCGGCGGCAGGGCGACGATCAGAGCCGCTTTGAAGGCGCAGGCGAAGGCCGAGGCGTTGGAGAAGCTCGAGAAGACCGCCCACAAGCTCCAGGCCAAGGCAGACGAGCTGCACCAAAGAGCCGGCGGAATCTAGCTGGTCCGAGCGATCCCACCGGCTGGCCCGCCCCAGGCCGGCCGGGTGATGCATCCGCAGGGCCGGCACGCGCAAGGACGCCCGAGGACTCAAGAGTTGAGCGGACGGCCGGCGGCGAGGTTGTCCAGCAGGACGATCAGCTCGGTGCGGGAGACTCTTCCGAGCACCTCGCCGAGGATCCTGCCGTTCGGGCTCACAAAGACCGTGGCCGGCAGGTCACCCACGCCGAAGCGGGTCGCCAGGGAGATGCTCGCTGCGCCAGGCGCCTCCGCGACGGGATAGTCCACCCTGGCCCGCCTCGCCATGGCCAAAGCCGCCGAGGTCGACGGGTCATTGATGTCGATCCCGAGGAAATGGATCTTCGCCCGCTCCGCGTCGGCGACCGTGGCGAAAGTTCCGAGCTCCGCCTGGCAGGCCACGCAGGTGGATTGGAACCAATTGATGACCGCCGGACCGCCGCCGAGCACTGCCGAGGTCACCCGCCCCGTGCTCCCGAGACGAGCGAGGTCGAAGTAAGGAGCTTTGGACGGAGACGGGTAGATGACGAGGTTGGCGTATTTCGGCGTCGGGACCGCAAGAGAGACGCTGACCGCGTAGGCGACAAAGCCGGTGCCGGCCAGCAACAACGTGATGAGGCCGGCGACTGTGGCCCCTCTCCGGTGCCGGGCGACGGCGTCGGGCCGACCGTCGGCCGGCGAGACGGCGGCCTTCTCAGCAGGCGACGCCTCGCCTCCGGATGCAGTCTGAAGGCCCATCGGCGCATGGTACTGCCGTGCTCTGCGCCGCCTGCATCCACCGGCATCCGGCCGCATTCGAGAACCAGCCCTCGCTGCCCTTTATTGTGGCGTTGCCGCCATGGATGAGGCGGGCAGCGGCTTCGTGACGAGGAGGCAAGCGGTGAGTGTTCTAGCCGTCGATGTTGGTACGAGCGGCGTTCGTGCGGCGATCGTGCGGCCAGACTCCACCCTCGAGCACGTCTATCAGCGGGAGGTTCTTCCGACCTCGCCCCTGCAAGGCTTCGTGGAGTTCGACGCCGCTGAGATCGCAAAGGCGGTTCTCGAAGTATCGACCGCAGCCCTCGCAGGCAGCCGCAGTGTCGACGCGGTGGGAATCTGCAGCCAGCGGGCCTCGGCCGTCGTGTGGGACCGGGCCACGGGCGAACCGGTCGGGCCCGGGATCGGTTGGCAGGACCTCCGCACCGTCGGTTTCTGCCTGGCACTGCAGGGCCAGGGGATCCGCCTCGCGCCCAACCAGAGCGCGACCAAGCTGGCCGTGCTGCTCGACATCGCGGATCCGAACCGTTCGCGCGACCTGTGCGCCGGGACCGTCGACTCCTGGGTTGCATGGACGCTCTCGCGAGGCGGAGTGCACGTATCGGACAGGACCAACCTCGCGGTCACCGGTCTCCTCGACGGCGACGCCGTTGACTGGGACGACTCGGTCCTCGATGTGCTGCGCATCCCACATCGGGTACTTCCACGCCCGGTGGACTCCATAGGCGTGCTCGGCGAAGCAGCTGCGCTGCCGGGTGCCCCGCCGATCGCCGGGCTGGCCGGCGACCAACAGGCTTCGCTCGTCGGGCAGGGTTGTGTCCGACCCGGACTTGCCAAAGCGACTTTCGGCTCGGGTGCGATGCTCGACCTTTGCGTCGGCGAGAAGCGGCCCTCCTTTCCTCGCCGTGGGCCTGGCGGGACCTTCCCGATCGTGGCCTGGAGCCAGAGCGCACGACTCGTCTGGGGCATCGAGGCCATCATGATGTCGGCCGGGAGTTGTGTGGAGTGGTTGCGAGAAGACCTCGGCCTGATCTCGTCGGCCGCCGAGTCCGACGAGCTGGCGGCTTCGTGTGCGGATTCTGGCGGCGTCTGGTTCGTGCCGGCGCTGCTTGGACTCGGCACCCCGTTTTGGGACTACGGGGCGCGGGGCACCCTGCTCGGGCTCACCCGGGGTTCGGGTAGGCCTGAGGTCGTGCGTGCGGTGCTGGAGGGGATTGCCCACCGGGGCGCCGACCTGCTCGAGGCGGCCGAGACAGACTCGGGCCTTGCGATCGGTGCGCTCCGTATCGATGGCGGCATGAGCGCGAACCGCACCTTCACCCAAGCGCTCGCCAATGCCATTGGCCGTCCCGTGGAGACCTCGGCGGTCACCGATGCGACGACACTCGGTGCTGCCTACCTGGCGGGCGTCGGGGTCGGCACTTGGGCGAACCTCGAGGAGGCGACGGCCGAGCTAGAGCCCAGGGCCGTGATCGAGCCGACGCGCCGCGTCGATCGCGAGCGCTGGTTCGAAGCGCGCGAACGCGCTCTGCGGACGATCCCCGCACTTTCGGACCTCGACTTCTGAAACATGGCTGCCGAGCCAGCGACGAGGTGCGCGACTGCAGCAGCCGGCTCAGTTGAGGGCGGTCTCCGGCGTCTGCCCACCGTCTTTGGGTGCGGCGACGATCCGGGACGGGGCGTGGTTTGTCGGCGCGGCGCCGTTGCCTGCAGCGGTCGTGGCCCGCGGCCCGGCCTCGACGACCGGCGCGGCGGTCACGAGCGCCGCTGCCTCGGCCTCGGCCGAGGCAGCGGGCTTGGGCGCGGCGCGCCTGAGCCTCCTGGGTTCCCTGCGATGTCCGTTTCGCAGACCTGGTCGGAACAAGGTGAAGAGCAACAGGCCGAGCAGGATCGCCGCGAACGGGATGATGGCGTTGGACGCCGGGGCGAACAACGGGTACAAGACGAAGCCCGACAGCGCCGCGGTCCAAGTCCACAAGATCACGACCGTTCGGCGGGGGCCGTGCCCGAGCCGGACCAGCCGGTGGTGCACATGGTCGTTGTCCGGGGTGTCGATCCCGGTGCCCTTGGCCACTCGGCGGACGTAGGCGAAGGCCATGTCCGCGATCGGGACCCCGAGGATGAAGAGGGGGAGAAACAACGGCGCATAGAAGAAGTAGGTCTGCCCGCTCACTCCCTCGGTTCGACCTCCGATCTCCATCGTGGCGGCGGCCATCAGCAGCCCGAGGAACAGCGCACCGGCATCGCCCATGAACACCTTCGCCGGGTTGAAGTTGTGCGGGAGGAAGCCGAGGCAGACCCCGCAGGTGATCACGGCGATGAGCGGTCCGAGATTGGAGGCCTGCAGGGCGCCGAGCTCGACGAGCCTCAGGCCGTAGACGGCGAGCGCACCCGAAGCGATGGCCACGATGCCGGCCGCAAGCCCGTCGAGGCCGTCGATGAGGTTGATCGCGTTCGTGATGCCGATGACCCAAAGGGCCGTGATCAGCGGGGTAAGGTCCGAGGAGAGCACCACGGTCCCGGCGAGAGGGATCTTCAGCCAGAACATGGTGGCCCCGAGGATCACCAGGCACATCGCCGCCAGCACCTGGCCCGCCACCTTCGCCGGAGCGGAGATCTCACGGGCGTCGTCGAGCAGTCCGACGGCGAGGATGACCGCCGCGCCCAGTACCACGCCGAGGGGCTCGGAGGAGCCCTGGAAGATGCCGTGAAGGTTCGAGACGTGGTCGGCGAAGATGATCGCCGCGAGGAAGGCGAGGAACATCGCCAGTCCGCCACCGTATGGGATCGGCAGCTGATGGACGCGGCGCTCGTCCGGTGAGGCGACGAATGACATGCGCGCTGCGAGGCGCCGCAGCGGGAACGTCAGCAGGTAGCTGCACACGGCGGCGATCCCCCCGACGAGGGCATAGTCGCCGATCGGTGGCACTAGGAGATCTTCGCTCAGACCACGACCGGCTGGGTCGTCGTCGTGCTCTTGAGGATGGTGGACAACGGCACGGAGACAGGCGGAGGGGTTACGTGAACGCTCTCCCCCCACTCGCTCACCGCCAGGTTGTCCGTGAACCGGTCCGTCTTCGCGCTCGGCGGCACCACGCCGCTGAACCGGACAGGGAGCGAGGTGTCACCCTTGGTCACCTCGAGGTCGCCGGTTGCGTGCTCGTTGGCCGTGATCCCTTCACCCGTCCAGGCGCCCAAGATCTCGATGAGCTGCCGTCCGCCGCTCACGACATTGCGCGCCCCGGTGATGGGTGGCGAGAGGGCGAGCTCTGACATCACCGAGCCGACTGTCAGCGCGGCAGCAGTGCTCTGGTAGACGGAGTCGGCCGGCACGACCGAGACCCATTGGCCTGCGGCGGCCGCAGATTGGGCCGCGGTGAGATCGATGAGAACCTCGATGGCGGCGGCGGCCCCGCGGAAGTACGCCTCGTGGCCGACCAGCTCGATCACGATCGAAGCCTTGGCTCCTGCGGAGGAGACGACGATGGTCTGGGTTCCCGAGGTCTGGTTGACATCGCCGACGATAGTCGTGGTCAGCCCATCTTCGACTGAGGTGCTGACGTAGTGCAACGAGGACCTGGATCCGCCGTGGCGGAGCGCCGCGTCCATCAATTGGGTGGCGGTCTGGTTGCCGGCCGTGACGGGTGATTCCCGGCGGGTCGATGTGGTCGCCCTGGAGGGGGGCAGGCTCGATGTGGTCGTCGATGTGGTCGTCGAGGTCGTCGTCGTGCTCACTGAGGCGTTGCTGCACCCTGACAGCCCGAGGCCGACGGCGGTGATACCGAGGGCGGCGAGCAGCTTGCGCACGATGAGAGGCTACCTCTGGGGATCAACAAGAGCCCTTTCACGCCAGGCCCCGGTGGCGGGCGATTCGGCCCACAGAGTGGCCCGTCGTTTGGCTCAGCTCAGCCCGGCGGTCCTGCAGATGTGATCGGCGATCGCGAATGAAGCCGTTGCAGCCGGGGAGGGCGCGTTGCGGACATCCAAGACGCCGTTCCTGGTCTCGAGCCAGAAGTCGTCGACCAACGACCCGTCACGCAACATGGCCTGGGCTCTGATGCCGGCCACGGCGGGCTCCAAGTCGCCGGCGGTCAGCTCCGGGACGTAACGGCTTACCGCGGAGGCAAAGCCTCGCCTGCTCATGGCGTGAGAGAGCTCGCGAGCACCCGCACGCCAATTCGCTCCGGCGAAACGGACAAATCCAGGCCAAGTCAGTGTCTCACGAACGTCCTGCCAGTCGAAGGCCCACCTCGCGTAGTTGTCGCGGGAGAGTCCGAGAAAGGCGTTGGGCCCGACGAGGACATCACCGTGCACCGTCCTCGTCAGGTGAATCCCGAGGAAGGGATATTTGGGATCGGGTACCGGGTAGACGAGCCCTCGTACCAGATGCCGAGATGCTTGCCGGAGGCGATAGTACGACCCGCGGAACGGGACGATCCGAGGCTCGGCGTCGCCCCCGGAGCGAACGGCAACCCGGTCCGACTGGAGCCCCGCGCAAACGATCGCGAAGTCGCAGTCGAGGCGTCCTCCGTGGCGCCCCGCCAGTTCCAGACGGACAAGGCCGCCACCCTGGGACACGACAGAGATCACTTCTGTCCCGAGCCAGAGTTCGCCTG
Organism: Acidimicrobiales bacterium; assembly: GCA_050015255.1. Lineage (GTDB taxonomy): Bacteria > Actinomycetota > Acidimicrobiia > Acidimicrobiales > Bog-793 > Fen-455. The sequence goes on along the minus strand of JBEKBT010000019.1, from coordinate 27,262 downwards.
AGCTGGCGATCTCCGTCGCGAGGGCGCGGGTGACGGCGGTGAAGTCGACCACGGAAGTGGTGGGGGAGTGGATCGCCCGCAAGCCGGTCACGTGTGGCTCCAGCTCGCGTAAATCCGGGGCCTCCACGAGGCGGAGCCCCGGGACCCCGTTCTCCACACCGCGTTCGAAGAGCGCCTGGAGCCTCGGCAGCTCCGAGTCCTCAACCGCTACGACCACCTTGCCGCAGACCTCGATCGGAATGGCGTGTGCGGAGCAGTAGCTCCTCAGGAGCTTTCCGCCCGAAACACAGAGCTCCGCCTTCAACGAGCCGGGCGAGTAGTACAGCCCGGAGTGGATCACGCCGCTGTTGTGTCCGCTCTGGTGCGTGCCGACGGCGTCCTCACGCTCGATCAGCACCACGCTCGACTTCGGGTCTGCCAGCAGCAGCTGTCGAGCCACGGCCAAGCCGACAATGCCGCCGCCGACGACGGCCAGCCGTCTCATGCGCCCAAGTCTGGGCGCTTCGCGGCGAGCTCTCAAGCACCGGCCCGCGACTCATTACAGTTGGGCCTGGTGAAGTCGAGCCCGGCGCTCTGCTGCACGAGGCTGCGGCGGTGACGAGCACCACCAAGGGGAAAGTCCGATGAAGGCAGATGACGAGGCGGCCAAGGCGTCCCGGATCGACGGGGCGGCCGTCCAGCTCGACTGGCCCGGCGCCGCGCAGGCCGCTCGCGACGCGACCTTCAAGAGACTCGGCTCGTTGGGCCTCGAGGCGGATCCGGAGCCGGCAGATGTCGGCGCCCACACGCCTTCGAGCCTCGGGCTGAGGTCCGTCGATGACGAGCCCGCTGCGCTCGTCTATGACTCGAACCTAGACGCTGACCTGCTCGCGGCTGTTCGGGCCGGCGGCCGGAACGTGAGGCAGCTGACATTTGAAGCTCGCTACCTCGTGCTCGAGATGGAGGTCTCCAGCACTGGGCGCCTGGTGGGCCAAGTCGTGCCACCACAGGCCGCCTTGGTGGAGCTGCGCCACCGGGGTGGCACCACACCCCTCGAGGCCGACGAGCTCGGCTGTTTCCATGTACCGGCCCTGCCGGAGGGTCCTGTGAGCTTCCGGTGCCGTCCGAAGAGGTCCGCCGCTCAGTCGATCGCCACGAGCTGGATCACGCTCTGAGATTCGCCCGGGGTGCTTCCTGAGGGGAGCCGATCTGATGAGAAGACCTTCTGAGAGAGCGTCACTCGACGCTGCTGAACGCGCCCTGGCTGCAGTTGCCAACTACCCCTTGCAAGCCGAGGCCGCCGCGTTGGAGGTGCTCTCGGACCATCATGTCGAGCCGGAAGCCGCCTCGGTTGCCGAGCGTACTGTCGGTCTGGTCGCTCGTGAGACCGGGCGGCTGAGCGCAGCGCGGCGGCGCCTGCTGCGGGCGATCGCCATCGCTGAATCGGGGAACCTGGCTGTTCGCGCGGTCGAGGCGCGCCTGAGCCTGGTTCTCGTGCTGTTGCAAGGTGGCTACCCCGAGGCGGCGCTGGCGGAGCTCGATCGTGCGACCGAGCGGGCGCCCCGGGAGATGCGCGGCCAGGTCCTCGTGCAACGTGCCCTCACTCACATCCGCATGGGTCGCTTCGACCAGGCTCTGGATGACAGTCGGCGCGCCCTTCCGTTGCTCCGACGTGCCGGTGACCACCTGAACGAGGCGCGGCTTCTCTCGAATCGCGGGATCCTCCACGCTTACCGCAACGAGCTCGGCCTTGCGGAGAAGGACCTCGACAAGGCCCTGGGCCTGTACCGAGTGCTCGGAAGTGAGATCGCCGCAGCCCAGGTGTTGCACAATCTCGGGTACGTGTCTGCGCTGAAGGGCGACGTCCCCACCGCTCTGCGACGTTATGACCAAGCGGCGCTCCCTTTCGGCGAGCAAGGGCTGGGTGCCCCAGCGCTGTCGATCGACCGGGCCGAGCTGCTCTTGTCGGCGAGGTTGCTCCCCGAGGCTCGCCAGCAGATCGAGATCGGCGTCAGCGCTCTCGAGGCGGCCGGGAACTCGCTCGATCTGGCCGAGGCCCAGTTGCTGCTGAGCCAGATTGCCCTTGCCCAAAAGGACCTGGTCGTCTCGGGCTGGGCGGCCCGAGCAGCGCGTCGCCGGCTCATACGGCAGGGACGCTCCCGATGGGCAGCACTGGCCCGATTCGTCGAGGCCCAGTCCCGCTGGGCGGCGGGCACGGAGCCGAGGCGCATGGCAGCCGAGGCCGCTCGCCTCGCGGAGGCCCTTCACCACGAAGGATGGACGCTGCCGAGCCTCGAGTGCCGCCTGCTCGGTGCACGTAGCGCGCTGTGGGCAGGCGACACCGTCACGGCGGGGGCACTCGTGGCCGGCATCGCCGGGCGCCTGCGCTCTGGGCCCTCGGCGCAACGGGTCCGGGCCTGGCACGCGGAGGCTTTGGGCCGGCTCGCGGTGGGAAACAGATCCGGAGCCCTGTCGGCGCTCAGGGCCGGCCTCGCCGTCGCGCAGGATCACCGTGCAACGCTCGGGGCGACCGAGCTGCGCGTGCGTACCGCTACGACGGTTTCGGAGCTCGCCGAGCTCGGCTTGGGCCTCGCCTTCGAGTCGAGACGGGCGTGGCAGGTTCTCAGCTGGTCGGAGAGGTGGCGTGCGGGCGCGCTCGGCAGCCCCCGCGCGACCCCACCGAGCGACGAGCGGCTCGCCCGACTCCTCGCCGCGTTGCGCGACACCGTGGCTCGTCTCGAGCGCGCCTCTCCCGAAGGCGCTGACGCACAGGCGCTCGTCGACCAGCAGCGAAGGCTCGAGGCCGCGATCCGCCAGCGCAGCCGCGCCGAGCCAGGAGACTTCGCCAAGGCGCCCCGGCTCCCGGACCCGGCCGAGCTGCGAGAGGCGATTGGAGACCGCCTCCTTGTCGAGTACGTCGAGCACGACGGCCGGCTCCATGCCGTGCTCGGGGACGGGAAAGGGTTCCGCCTTCGCCTTCTCGGCAGCGCGGCGCAGGCCGAGACCGAGCGCGTCACGCTGCAGTTCGCTCTCGGTCGCTTGGCCCTCCGCCGTGGCTCCCAGCCCAGCCTCGAGGCGGCGGCGGCCCTCCTCGAGCGGTCCTGCCACCGCCTGGCAGACCTCCTCATCGAACCGTTGGCCTACGACCTCGACGGCCGTGATCTCATCGTTGTGCCCACAGGCGCTCTCCACGCCCTCGCCTGGGCGTTGCTCCCGTCGCTGCGAGGCAGGACGATCACGGTTTCCCCCTCGGCGTCGCTGTGGTACACCCGCCAGCACGAGGCGGCTCCCGCGCCGCGACTCACAGCAGGCACGGGTGCGGTGCTCGTCGCCGGGCCCAGGGTTGCCCGGGCAGAGGAGGAGATCAGGCGGATCCATGCGGCCTTCTACCCTCGGGCCCGTATCTTGCAGGGACCTGACTCGACAGCCCGGTCGGTCGCACGTGCCTTTGAAGGGCGCCGCCTTGCCCACGTGGCGGCTCATGGGAGCTTTCGCGCCGACAACGCCCAGTTCTCCTCGCTGGACATGGCTGACGGCCCGCTCACCGTCTACGACCTCGAACGCATCAAGCGACCGCCCCGATGGATGGTGCTCTCCGCCTGCGATGCCGGGCGCTCCGCCGTTCATCCCGGCGACGAGCTCATGGGGACGAGCGCGGCTCTCTTGTCACTGGGAACGCGGGCGATCGTGTCGAGCGCGGCGCCGGTGCCCGACGACGGGGTGAGCCCGATCATGATCAATCTCCACGAGGAGCTGGCCAAGGGCCACGGCCTGGCGCGTGCGCTCGCGAGTGCCCAAGCGCGGGCGCTCCCGACCGCGCTCCTGTTCGGTGACCTTGCTTCGGGCGAGCAACCGGCCCGGGAGGCACTGGCAGCAGGCGCCTTCGTTTGCCTAGGCGCCGGCTGAGCTGAGAAAGGAGAGGTGCTTGACGGGCACGAACGCGATCGGCGCCAGGCGATGCGCGACGCCAAGACGATCGTCCGCGACGCACGGGAACGCGTCGCTCGCCGGCAACCGATCGCGGCCGCGCTGGACCCGGGAGGCCACCCCGGCTGAGGGCCGCTTCCAGGTTGTGACACCTGGGAGCTAGGGTGCCCTCGTGGCGGATCAGGAGACCTTCGCTGAAGACACCGCCGGCTTCATGGCGTCGCTGTACACCGCCGCGCTCCGGATGACACGCAATCCGTCGGACGCCCAGGACCTCGTGCAGGAGACCTACCTCAAGGCCTATCGCGGCTATGGCAGCTTCGAAGCGGGGACGAACCTCAAGGCGTGGCTCTACCGCATCTTGACGAACACGTTCATCAACTCCTACCGCTCGCGCGCACGGCGTCCCGAGGAGACCGAGCTCGATGACGTCGAGGAGCTCTACCTCTTCCGGCGCATGGGCAGCCGGGACGACGCCATGGGTCGCAGCGCAGAGGAAGAGGCCCTTGCTTGGGTCACCGACGACGAGGTCAAGGCCGCACTGGAGTCGTTGCCGGAGAACTTCCGCATGACTGTTCTCCTGGCCGATGTGGAGGGCTTTTCCTACAAAGAGATCGCAGAGATCATGGACGTACCGATCGGCACTGTCATGAGCCGGCTCCACCGCGGAAGAAGGGCGCTCGAAAAGGCGTTACATGATTTTGGAGTAGCGCGGGGCCTCGTCGCGGCTCGGTAGGGCTGGTTTATCGGATGGAGCTGGGATGAACGACGAGAAGGACGATACGAACATCGACTGCCGGGAAGTCCTGCACCGGGTGTACCACTTCCTCGACGGCGAGATGACTCCCGAACGTCGTGACGAGATCGCCCGGCACCTCGATCGTTGCGCCCCGTGTCTGCGGGCCTTCGGCTTCGAGACCGAGTTGCGGAGGCTCATCGCCAACCGGTGCCGGGACCAGGTTCCCGAAGAGCTCCGCACCCGTATCGCTGCCGCCATCGACCACGAGCACCGGCAAAGGTCGAAGACCGGCGGGATCGCCAAGGGCGCGGAGCTCTGACCTGCCACCTCGGGGCCGGGCGGCCCTACGATGCTGAGATGAGCCAACCGAGCGAGCCTGTCGCGTGGGACGTGGCCGAGCAGGTCGCCGGGCGGGTGGCGGGGCGGGGCAGCACCCGGATCGACTGGGCGACGCTTCGCACCCTCGTGACAGATTTCCAGGAGGTCACCGCACAAGCCGAGGCGCTCGTGGAGCGATCGACAGGCCTGCGATCCCTGGTCGGGCCGGCCCGGCCGCAGGTAGCGACCCGGGAGGAGTGGATCCACGCCAACATCTCCTCATTCCGGCGTCTGCTCGGTCCCGTGCTCGAACGTGCCGCCAAGAGCGGTCGCAGCCTCCCCGGTCTCCTCGGTCCCGTGGGCAGGGTTGCCGCTGGAGCCGAGATGGGCGTGGTGCTCGGGTGGATGTCGGGCCGGGTGCTCGGGCAGTACGACCTGCTCTTCGCGGAGGGCGACTCGCCGCAGGACGCCGTTTACTACGTGGGGCCGAACATCGTCTCGCTGGAGCGTCGGCACGGGTTCGACCCACGTGAGTTCCGGCTCTGGATCGCGTTGCACGAGCTGACCCACCGCGCCCAGTTCACGGGTGTGTCCTGGCTCCGGGCCTACTTTCTCGACCTGGTGCAACGAAGCGTCGCCATCGCGTCACCCGACCCGCGCCAAGTGCTCGACGCTCTCGGGCGCATGGCTGTCGACATCCGCTCCGGCCGCAACCCGCTTGCCGAGTCCGGGCTCGTGGGGGCGCTCGCGTCGCCTGAGCAGCTGGAGACGTTGCGGTCGATCCAGGGGATGATGAGCCTGCTCGAAGGTCACGGTGACGTGACGATGGACCGTGCCGCCGCAAACTTGATCCCGAGCGCGGCGCGCTTTTCGCAGGTCCTTCGCGCGCGGCGGGAGTCGGCCAGTGGGCTGACGAGGTTGTTTCAGCAGCTGATCGGGCTGGAGGCCAAGCTCCGCCAGTACGCGGACGGGGAGCGGTTCGTGAGGGAGATCGAGCGCACCGGTGGCCCCGAGCTCCTCGCGCTCGCCTGGGAGCGCCCCGAGAACCTTCCGAGCGCAGCGGAGATCAGATCGCCGGACAGGTGGGTGTCACGGGTGCGAGGTCTGGCGCTCGGACCGGGGTGATCCACCCACTGCGGGAACGGGCTTGCCGAGCTGCAGCTCCGCTGATCGGGCGCTGCTCGTTCCCCGAACCGGGATCGCCGCTCGCCTGCGCCGTGTCCGGGGGGGCCGACTCCCTCGCCCTGCTCGTGCTCGCGGTCACCGCCGACTGCGACGTCGTCGCCCATCATGTCGACCACGGTTTGCGCGAGGGCTCCGACCAGGACGTACATGTCGTGAACGAGGTTGCCGCCGCCCTCGCTGTCGAAGTCGTCGTGCACCGGGTCGGCGTCGCCCAAGGGCCAAATCTTGAGGCGCGGGCGCGCTCTGCCCGGCTCGGCGCTCTGCCTGCCGACGCTGCAACGGGTCACACCGCCGACGACCAGGCAGAGACAGTCCTCCTCAACCTGCTCCGCGGCGCTGCCACCGACGGCCTCGCGGCCATGCGCCCCGGACCACGGCATCCGATTCTCCGGCTGCGCCGGGCCGAGACCCACGGTCTGTGCTCCGAGATCGGCCTTCGCCCCGTGGAAGACCCCACAAACAGCGATCCGGCCTACCTGCGCAACCGCGTCCGTCATGAGCTGATCCCCGTGCTCTGCGAGCTCGCAGGCCGCGACGTCGTGCCGGTCCTCGCCCGCCAGGCAGCATTGCTGGCCGACGACGCGACCCTGCTGGGTGAGCTTGCCGCGGCGCTCGACCCCACCGACGCCAAGGCGGTCACAAGAGCACCTGCTCCCCTAGCGCGCCGGGCGCTTCGCGAGTGGTTGCGATGCGGTCATCCGCCTGACCTGGCGACGGTCGAGCGCGTGTTGTCGGTCGCCGCCGGTGCCGCGCTGGCCGCAGACGTCGGTTCGGGGAGGAGCGTCCGGCGATCGCGGGGCAGATTGCGCCTCGAACCGCCCTTCGAGGCTTCGGTCGAACCGCCGCCACAAGCGCCGGGCGAAGAGGGCGATGCCGACGGACACCCGGACACCTTTGGCCCGCCCGGCTAGTGTCGGCTCCGATGGGCGACCTAGTGGATGAACGAGCCGGCAGGGCGGTCCGGAGCCCACATCTTGCACCACCCAGTGACCTGAGCGTGTGGGATGCGGACCCGGATCTGGGCAGGGTCGTGCTCTCCGTCGGGCAGATCGCCGAGCGGGTCGCCGAGCTCGGCGAGGCCATCACGGCGGACTACGCCGATCGACCACCTCTCTTGGTCGGAGTGCTCAAGGGAGCGTTCATCTTCCTGGCCGACCTCGCCCGGAGGATTTCCCTGCCGCTCGAGCTCGACTTCATGGCCGTCTCGTCCTACGGCTCGGCTACGAAGACGAGCGGCGTGGTGCGGATCCTGAAGGACCTCGACATCGATCTCACGGGTCGCCACGTCCTCATAGTCGAGGACATCCTCGACAGCGGGCTCACGCTCTCGTACTTGCGCAACAGCCTGCTGGCCCGAGGACCGGAGAGCCTCGCCGTCTGCTCGCTGCTCGTCAAGCGCAGCGTCGCCCCGCGGCCGGACCTCGAGGTCGCCTACGTCGGCTTTTACATCGAGCCCGAGTTCGTCGTCGGCTACGGCCTCGACGTCGCCGAGCGCTACCGCAACCTTCCCGACATTCGCGTCTACAAGGCCGGGGAGGATCCCGAATGACCTCACCGCCGGCGACGGCGTCGCTGGGCCGGCGGACCTGGTCATGACCGACATGGGCGTCGTACCGCAGCCCAGCGCTCGCCCGCAGGGTCCCGTCGACCGGGAGCGGGTCAGCCTGGCGGTCCGCGAGCTCTTGGCAGCCATCGGCGAGGATCCCGATCGCGAGGGTCTCGTGCGCACACCCGCGCGGATGGCGGCGATGTACGCGGAGCTGTTCGACAAGGCGGGTGAAGATCCGGCGCGGTTCCTGACGGTCACATTCGCCGCCGAGCACGACGAGATGGTCATGATTCGCGACATCCCCTTCGCGTCGTTGTGCGAGCACCATATGGTGCCGTTTCTCGGTAGGGCCCACGTTGCCTACATCCCGAGCAAGGACGGGCGGATCACGGGCCTCTCGAAACTGGCCCGCGTCGTCGATGCCGTCGCCGGCCGCCTCCAGGTCCAAGAGCGCATGACCACCCAGATCGCCGAAGCCATCCAGAAGGCCCTCACCCCGCGAGGCGTGCTCGTGGTGATCGAGGCCGAACACCTGTGCATGTCGATGCGAGGTGTACGCAAGCCCGGGACCGTGACGGTCACTTCGGCCGTGCGTGGGCTGTTCCGCACCGACCCGAGGACTCGGGCAGAAGCCATGGAGCACGTGCGAGGCAGAGGCATCTGAACCTCTACTCTTTGGGGTGTGTTCCCCCTCGTGATGGGCGTGCTGAACGTCACATCCGACTCGTTCTCCGACGGTGGTCTCTACCTGGACTTCGAGGCGGCCGTGCGCCGGGGACGCGAGATGGTGGCCGAAGGGGCTGACGTGGTCGACGTCGGGGGCGAGTCGACGCGACCCGGGGCGAGTGCGATCGCAGCCGACGAGGAGCTCCGCCGTGTCGTACCCGTCATCGAGGTGCTCGCGGGCGAGGTTCGCGTCTCGGTCGACACGAGCAAGGCTTCTGTCGCCCATGCCGCCCTCGCCGCTGGTGCGACTCTTCTGAACGACGTCTCCTCCAGGCTCGCCGCGGTGGCGGCCGAGCACGGCGCCGGCTTCGTCGCCATGCACTGCAAGGGGACGCCCGCGGACATGCAGCGAGACCCGCACTATGACGACGTTGTCCGGGAGGTCGGCGAGTTTCTCGAGCAGCGTGCCGCCGAAGCTCGTGCGGTCGGCGTCGAGGAGCTCTACATCGACCCTGGGATCGGTTTCGGCAAGACGGTCCGTCACAATCTGCAGCTCTTGGCGGCGCTCCCCGAGCTGGTGGCGACCGGGGTCCCTGTGCTCGTGGGGACGAGCCGCAAGAGTTTCATCGGTCATCTCGGCGCGGGCGGGTCTCCCCACGGCCGGGTCGGCGACGTCCCGCCGCTCGGAGCCGACGCCCGCCTCGAAGGCTCCCTGGCCTCCGCCGTGTGGGCGATGGCCTGCGGGGCGGCCCTGGTGCGGGTCCACGATGTCGGCGCGACCGTGCAAGCGGCCCGTCTTTTTCGCGAGACAGCGGCATGAAGGGGCGCTGGGCGGCCGGGATCGTCCCGAGGAACTTCTGCTGGATCATCAAGGACCACTTGGCAGTAAGCGAGCGACCAGGGGGTTACGCGCCCAATCACCGCAAGGTTCGGCGCCAGGAGGAGCTGTTGTGGCTCCGCGCGCAGGGATTCACGAGAGTGGTGTCACTGCTCGGCTCGACCCACAACCTCCACGCCTACGAGGAGCTCGGTCTCGAATGGTCCCGGTTCCCCATGCCGGCGGTTTCGGAGACCCGCAACGTCCTCGCCGAGCTGTACCCGTCGTTGCACGGATGGTTGCGCAACGGCGAGCGCCTGCTGCTCCACCAGGAGGAGCTCGGCGACAGCGTGATGGGCGTGGTCGCGGGCTACCTGCTCTGGAGCGAGATCCTCTCTGACGGGCCGCGCGCCATCACGGCGATGGAACAGCTGCTTCGCCGCCAGATGGGCACCGTCGGAAGGATGATCGTCGCTGCGGTGGACGAGCTACCCCCGGTCGGGAGCCTCGTCTCTGCCGATAACCACCAGGCTGGCGCGGTCGAGCAGACCCCGGGACGGCCGGGGGACGAGGCGGATGAAGCCGAGGAAGCACCGACCGAGCTGGAGGGCGGGGCCCGCGGCGAAGCTGCCGGGGAGCCGCGGGGCGAAGACGGGCAGCCGGAGGGCGCCGCTCCAGTGGATCTCGTGGAGGCGGCAGCAGAGCATGAGGGCGAGAATGCTCGGCTGGTGGCCGAGGCCCCCGGCGAGATTGGCGGATCGGCTGCGCCCGAGGGTCACAGGGCTGGCGGGGCTGAGCCCTTCCTGGTCGTCGAGGGCGAGCAACAGGCCGCGGGCCCGTCATAGATGGCGGACACGATCGAGCTGCGAGGACTGCGGGTGCTCGGGCGCCACGGGGCGCTCGAGGGCGAGCAGGACACCGCGCAGCCCTTCGAAGTCGATCTGGAGGTCGAGGCCGAGCTCGGCGAGGCGGCACGCGAAGACGACCTGGCCCGGACCGTGGACTACTCGCTGGTCGTGGACAGGGCCATGGCGATCGTCGGCCAGCATCGTTACCGCCTGCTCGAGGCGCTCGCCGAGGCGATCGCGACCGAGATTCTCGAGATCCCCGCTGTCCAGGCTGTCACGGTCTCAGTCCGCAAGCTCCGACCTCCGGTCGCCGCGGACATGGCATCGGCAGGAGTGCGCTTACGGCGCGAACGCCTCGGCGGGCCGGCTTGAGCACGGAGGCTTTCCTTGCCCTCGGCTCGAATGTCGGCGATCGCATGGGGTATCTCGAGCTGGCCGTGCGGGGCCTGGCGGATATCGATCCCGACCTTCGGGTCTCACCGGTCTACGAGACGGCGCCGCTTGGCGGACCGGAAGGCCAAGACAGGTTCCTGAACTGCGTCGTGCGGCTCGAGACCGAGCTTGACCCGCGCCAGCTCCTCGAGGTCGCGCGTGGGCTCGAGGAGCTGGCGGGCCGGGTCCGCACCGTCCGCAACGGGCCGCGCACGCTCGACGTCGACATTCTCTTCGTCGACGACGTTCGGGTTTCCGAGCCCGACCTCGTCGTGCCGCACCCGAGGATGTCCGAACGCGGCTTCGTGCTGGCGCCGCTCGAGGATCTCGACCCGTCGCGGGTGCCTCCGGGCTGGCGTGCCAGGCTTACCGAAACGGACCCGGCGTCTTTGGACCTGCGCCCGGTTGGTAGGCTCCGAGCGCACTGAGACACGAACGGCACCTGGTGACAGGGCTGGAACGAAGAGAGCTCACCATGACGACGGTTCGTATCATCGGGCCCGGACGGGCTGGCCGGGCCTTTGCCCTTGCCTTCGCAGCCGTCGGCGTGGAGGTGAAAGAGCTTCTCGGGCGCGCCGACGACGTTTCTTCAGCCGCCGTGGGCGTCGACGTGCTGTTGCTCGCGGTCCCCGACCAGGCAATCTCCGCCGTCGCGGCGGCGGTGCGGCCGGTCAGGTCCACGGTCGTGGCGCATTGCTCGGGGGCCCTCGGCCTCGAGGTGCTGGCGACCCACGAGCGAGTGGCGTCGTTGCACCCTCTCGCGACCCTTCCCGACCCGATCATCGGGGCGGCACGCCTGCGCGCCGGGGGATGTTTCGCCGTGGCCGGGGACCGGAGGGCGACCGAGCTTGTCGAGGCCCTGGGCGGGTGCAGCATCGAGATCCCGGAGCAGGCCCGCGCCCTGTACCACGCCGCCGCCTGCATAGCGTCGAACCACCTGGTGGCGCTCCTCGGCCAGGTTCAACGCGTGGCCGCGTCGGCCGGGCTTCCGCTCGAGGCTTTCCTCCCCCTCGCCCGAGGAGCTCTGGACGACGTCCGGCTTCTCGGGCCGGCCGCGGCCCTCACCGGCCCTGCCGCCCGCGGAGACGTGGCCACCGTCGAGCGGCACCGCCGAGCGCTCGATCCCGCCGAGCTCGACGGCTATGACGCCGGAGTTGCCCTCGCCCGTCGTCTGGCGACCGCAGCAGCGGCGAATCCGAGCGAGCCTGCGCAGCCGGCAACCGAGGAGGTGAGTCGCGGGCGAGCCGTGGCCGGCGCCCTCGCGGCTGCGGGCCGGAACAGCTCGTGGAGCCGCAACAGCTCGTGGAGCCGCAACAGCTCGTGGAGGTAGTCAACACTCGCCACGGGTTTCGCCAGGCGACCTCTCTCGCGCGGGCGACAGGCGCCAGACTCGGGTTCGTTCCCACGATGGGCTCCTTGCACGAGGGGCACCTGTCGCTGTTGCGGGCCGCGGTGTCCGATTGTGACCTGGTGGCGGTGAGCATCTTCGTCAACCCGCTCCAGTTCTCCTCTGTCGAGGATCTGGCCCGGTACCCGTCCGATCTGGAGCAGGACCTCGCACTGGCCCAGGCGACCGGTGCCGGGATCGTTTTCGCTCCTTCGGTGGCCGAGATGTACCCGGGCGGAGCTCCAGAGACGAGAGTCGAGCCCGGGTCGCTCGCCGATCGCCTCGAAGGCGCCTCGCGCCCGGGGCATTTCGCCGGCGTCGCCACGGTGGTCACCAAGCTGCTGTCTCTTGCCGGGCATTGCCGAGCGTATTTCGGCGAGAAGGACTTCCAGCAGCTGGCCGTCGTGCGCAAAGTTGTCGCGGATCTCGATGTCGATGCGGAGACCGTCGCCTGCCCGACGGTGCGCGAGCCCGATGGCCTCGCCTGCTCCAGCCGCAACCGGCGGCTCGAGCCCGACGACCGGCGGGCGGCGACTGTGCTATTCAAGGCGCTCATGGCAGGGCGGGCTTGCGTGGCCGAGGGCGAGAGGGAGCGCGCGCAGGTGGAAGAGACTATGGCCGCTGTGGTCGCCGCCGAGCGGCGGGTCGAATTGGACTATGCAGTGGTGGTGGATCCGGTCACGTTCGAACGCCCCACCCGGCTCGCGGGCGATCTCCGGCTCCTCATAGCTGCGGACGTTGGGCCTGTCCGCCTGATCGACAACCTGGGGGTGCGGGCATGACATCGAGGCCGACCAGCCGGTCCTGGCGCCACAGCCGGCGCATCACGGCGTGAGCCAGCTCCCGCGCCTCGACGTCCTCGTCGTCGGCAGCGGTGTGGCGGGGCTCTCCGCGGCGGTTCGCCTCGCCCAGCTCGGCGCGACCCGTGTGGGCGTTCTCACAAAGGGCGAGCTCGAGCAGTCGACGACGCGCTGGGCACAGGGCGGCATCGCCGCTGTGTTGCCCGGTGACGAGGACTCGACCGACCTCCACCTGGCGGACACGCTTCGCGCCGGAGCCGGCCTGTGCGACCCGGCCGCGGTCCGCGTCCTCGTCGACGAGGGCTCCGAGCGAGTTCACGAGCTGATCGCCCTCGGCGCGGTCTTCGACAGAGTGCCCGGGGGCCGGCTGTCAAGAGCCAGGGAAGGCGGCCATTCCAAGGCGCGCGTGTTGCACGCGGGCGGGACCGCCACAGGCGCCGAGGTGGAGCGGGCGCTCGTGGAGGCAGTGCGCGACAGTGCCGCGGCGATCCTCGAGAACTGGTTCGCCCTCGATCTCGTGATCGAAGGCGAACGGTGCACCGGCGTCGTCGCCCTCGACCCCTCGGGTGACCTGTTGCGGATCGAGGCCTCCCACGTCCTGCTCGCCTGCGGTGGCGCCGGGCAGATGTATTCGGTCACGACAAATCCGACGGAGGCGACCGGCGACGGGATCGCGATGGCGTTGCGCGCCGGAGTTCCTGTCGCAGACGTGGAATTCGTCCAGTTCCATCCGACAGCGCTCCACCATGCCGCCATGCCGCGCCCGCTCATATCCGAAGCGCTCCGCGGCCACGGCGCAGTGTTGCGCGACCACGCCGGCGATCGTTTCGTCGACGAGCTCCTGCCCCGGGACCTCGTGAGCCGGGCGATCGCCGTCAAGATGTCCGAGGAGGGCAGCGATCACGTGTGGCTGGACGCAACGGGGCTCGAGGACTTCGGGCGGAGGTTCCCGACGATAGCGGCGTCCCTGGCGGAGGTCGGGTTCGACCCGGCCCGCGACTGGCTACCGGTCGCCCCGGCTGCGCACTACTTGTCCGGAGGTGTGCTCGTGGATCTCGATGGTGCCACGGCGCTTCCCGGCCTCTGGGCGGCAGGCGAGGTGGCTTGCACCGGAGTTCACGGGGCGAATCGACTCGCCTCGAACTCGCTGCTGGAGGGGATGGTCTTCGGAGCCCGCTGCGTCGACGCGATCTTGTCAGGTCGTGAAGGTCCGGAGCCCACGGGCGCGCTCGCCGGCCTGGAGGAGCAAGCGGCCCGTCCCATGTCGAGTGGCGATCCGGCTGCGCCCATTCCCGTATGGCCGGTCGCAGATTGCCGTTGCGGGCCGGATCACCCTGAGATCTCACCGTGGCGGATCGGCGTCTTCCCCGGTGACGACGCCAGGGCCGAGGCACAGCGCAGCACACTCCAGGGTGCGATGACCAACTGGGCCGGGGTTGTGAGAGATGCCTCCTCACTGGCAAGGGCCTCAGAAGCCGTTGCCTCTGTCGTGGCGGAGCTCGCCGCCAGCGTGGACCGAGCCACCGCCGAGGTGCGGAACCTGACCGATGTCGCCAGAGCCTTGCTCGAGGCGGCGACGGCGCGCGAAGAGACGCGTGGTTCGCAGGCACGCTCGGACTTCCCTGAGACATCACCCGGGTTCCGCTGCCGGCTGTCGCACGGAACACGCCAGCCTCGACCGAGCGCAAGCAGGTCGCAAGCCGGCCCGGCGGTGCCCGAACCGTGACGGCCCCGGGTCTTCGTGACGACGTTCAGCCCCCGATGGCGGCGGTTCGCGAGGCCGTGGCGATCGCGCTCGCCGAGGACCTCCTCCCGATCGGGGACTTGTCCGCGGGGCTGGTGCCGGAGAGCACCCGTGCCCGGGCCGCCTTCGTGGCGCGGGTCGCGGGGGTGCTCGCCGGCACGCGCTGCGCCGAGCAGGCCTGTGTCCAGGTCGACCCCGATCTCGAGGTGACCTGGCTCATGGGCGACGGTGTCGAGATCGGCTCGGGCACGGTGATCGGGCGCGTCGAGGGACGGTTGCGCTCGGTGCTCACGGCCGAGCGGACCGCGCTCAACTTCCTCAGCCATCTCTCCGGTGTCGCGACTGCCGCCCGCCATTACGTCGAGGCCGCCCGCGAGGCCAACCCGTCGACGCGGATCTGGGACACGCGAAAGACGACACCAGGACTGCGCGCGCTCGAGAAAGCGGCCGTGAGGGCGGGCGGCGCGGCCAACCATCGCGGGAGTCTCTCCGAGGGCGTGCTGATCAAGGACAACCATCTGGGCGGGCTCTCCATCTCCGATGCGGTTCGTAAGGCCCTGGAGCGTTGGCCAGGTCGCATGGTCGAGGTCGAGTGCGACAGCATCGACCAGGTGAGAGAGGCCCTCGATGCCGGGGCGACGCTCGTCATGTGCGACAACATGAGCCCGGACGAGGTGCGCGCCTGCGTGCAGCTCGTGCGCGCCCATCCGCGCGGAGCCGCTCGTTCTGTCCTGGTCGAGGCGTCAGGGGGTGTCAACCTCACGAACGTCGCTGCCTACGCCGGTGCCGGGGCCGACGTGATCTCTGTGGGTGCCTTGACCCATTCGGTCCTGGCGCTCGACATCGGGCTCGATCTCGAGGCCGTCACCGCGGCCGGATGAGCCGCCGTCGTCGGCTAAGCGAGCTCGCCAGCCGGCGAGGCAGTCTGAGTCAGGCGGATCCGGCGGTACTGGAGGATGGCGACGCGGATGAGGACCTGGGCGAAGGCCATGAGGACGAAGGCCGTCGCATAGGCGTCGGCAGCCGTGATCGAGTGGTGAACGGAGAAACTGATCAGCGACGCCTGACCCGCGCTCGTGTGGGCCCAGATGTCGAACACCATTCTGATCCCCATGCCGAGCACCCACGCGCTGGCTGCCAGCACGCCCGCCTTGCACACGACCGCGCGCCCCGGGTCGCTCCAGACCTTGGTCGTCAGGCCGCTCACCAGACCGAAGCCAGCTCCGACCAGGACCAAGACGACGTCCATGAGAAGGTCGTTGCCCGCTGTCGGAAAGCCTTTCAGGTACTGACTTCCTGCGAAGGCGAGCAGCACGGCCGGCAGCAGCACAGAGCGAGAGGTGAGCGCCCTCGGCCTGACCTGCCGGAGGACGAGTGCCACGAGGAGAATGTCGATGACGTAGTCACTCAGGCTCACAGGTCCCCCCTCCCGGAAAGAACCTTACCCTCGGGAGGGGGCGCAATCGACGCCGTCCCGAGCGGCGTCCATGACGAGGGGATGGATCCCGGCCCCGTCCGATCCTCGCGAGCTGGCCTGTCAGCAGGTCGTCAGCGGGGCCTGTGACTCGTCGCCGGCGCTCACTGCCTCCTGCTGGGTCGAGGTGGGCTCGCTGCAGCAGAACCACGGCTCGCTGAGCCTGGGTCTCGGCCCGCTCGGCCCCATCGACGCGACCCCGCGACGCGGTCCGGAGATGGTGGAGCTCTCGGTGCGGCCCGGTCCGCTCGCCCGGACACGGTCCTGCACTTCGGCGAAGATCTCCCCGGCTCCGAGCACCCTTGCTCCAATGCCTGACGACTCGACGAGTGCCGCCAGCTCTGCCTGGAGGTGGTCGAGCCCGGCCTCTGCGGCGGTCCAGGCCCAGCTGAGCCGGGCGGGGTCGTAGTGCTCGAGCCGGGCCTTCACCTCCGGGGCCGAGAGGAGCAGGGAGCCCTCGGGGAGCAGGAGCCGGATCGTGTACTGAACCGCGTCGACGTTGTCCACGAGGTCGTGGGCGACGATGAAATCGAGCATGCCGACAAGCTCGGCCGTCTTCGTCCAAGGTGTGAAAGGCAGCCAAGAGGGGCGGACCTCGATCCCGTGGCGTCGCAGCAGGATCACAGCAGCGCTCTCGTCCGCGGCCGTGTGACCCTTGTCCAAGATGCGCAGGGTCTCGTCGTCCACTGATTCGAAAGCCGACACGACGAACAGGCACCCAGCCTTGGCCATGGCGGCCCACAGGTCCTCGTGGGCGAGGATGTGCTCGACCTTGGTGGTGCAGTCGAAACTCAGATCCGGGAAGCTCGAGTGGACGGCCTGGGCGACACGCACGGCGTGCTTGGGACCGTTCAAGAAGTCAGGGTCGGCGAAGGTCACGTGCCTTGCGCCCATGGCAACGAGCTGGGAAACGTCGGCGACGACGAGGTCTTCGGGCACGACGCGAAGGCGCCCGTTGTAGACGACCGGCACTGGGCAGTGCCGGCAACGGTGCGAGCAGCCGTGACTCGCCTCTACTGCAGCCGCGAGCCGTTCCTCGTCGCCGAGGACGAGCCGGGCGTAGCTCTTCAGCGGGGGCAACAGATCTCGTGCCGGAGTGGCAAAGCCGCTGCGGCCGAGATGTACCACCACCTCGGTGCCGCCACCTGACGCGCCAGCGCTACGGGTCTGGTTCGCCCACACGAGCAGGGCCGGCTCGTACTCGCCGGCGATCACCAGGTCCGCAATGGCGGCCGTCCTCGTGTCCTGGCTCATGGCCGCGTACAGCCCGTAAAAGCAGATCGGGAGCTCAGGGCGCTGGGCACGTACCGAAGTCGCGAGGGCGGCAGCCATCCGCATCGCCGTGTGCATGGGCACGGAGAACGCTACGCGGTCCGCCCATTCCACGAGGGCACGGTCCCAGGGCTCGACCGACACGTCGACCGCACGCACGTCGTGGCCTCCGGACCGCAGCGCCGCAGCCGGGGAGGCGACGTGCACGGGTTGGTGCCCGAGCTCATAGGTCGAGACAAGCAGGATGCGCACGCTGGCACGCTATAGCGAGGCTGCCGGTGCCCGGTCCAGGGCGGCTTTGCCGGACGAGAGCCTTAACATGGGTCACTCACACCCTTCCCTGAGGACATCTGATGAGCGACAGCGGCAACAGCGGTAGCGACGGCGTCCCGATCCTTCGCCTGACGGCGCCGGCCCTGGCCGAGATCCTCGAATTGAGAGCCGGCGAGGCTGCCCCCGAGTCGCTCGCCCTCTGCGTTGAGATAAGTGGCGCACACGACGATGCCTACGCCTACGACATGTACTTCCAGGCCACTTCCGACGCCGCGCCGGGAGACTGGATCGACCATCTCGACGGTCTCACCCTGATCGTGCCAAGCCAGAGCGTCGACCGCCTGCGGGGCTCGGTGCTCGACCTGAGCCCGGACGAAGACGGGGGCGGCATGGTCATCAGGAACCCGAACCGACCGCCTCCCGCTCGCCAGAGCCCCGCCATGAGCGGCCCGCCTCCGGACCTGAGCGGGGACGTGGCCCAGCGCCTGCTCCAGGTCCTCGAGGAGCAGATCAACCCCGCCATCGCAGCACACGGCGGCCGCGCGGACCTGGTGGCGGTCGAGGAGGACACCGCCTATCTACGCCTGTCAGGTGGGTGCGCCGGCTGCGGCCTGGCGGCGGTGACGCTCAGCCAGGGCATCGAGGTGGCGATCCGCGAGAGCGTGCCCGAGATAGTGAACATCGTGGACGTGACCGACCACGCCTCGGGCACCAACCCCTACTACGAGGCCGCCAAGAAGTAGCCAAGGGGCTGCGGGCGTCCCCGAGTGCGCCGCGTGACCTCAGCTCTCGGCGAAACGCCTCAGGTCCGCGGCCGCGTAGGACTCGGCGACGGCGTCGATCCGGGATGCCGTCTCGACACGACGCACGACCTCGGCCAGGCGGTTTCCAGGAATGGCGCAGGTCATCTCGTCCTCCGGCTGGCCCGTGCGGGCCCGGCTGAGCGCGCAGCCGAGGCTCGCCGCCACCTCGCCTCGCTCCTTGGCGAGGGCAACGACCCGACATTGCGGCTTGCCACCGATCTGCAACCCAGGCACGGCGTCGGCCATGACCATGAGCTGTCCAGCCTTGATCCGGATGAGGACCACATCCGGTGTGCCCGACGTCTCGGCGAGCGGCCCGTAGGTGACCGAGCCGGGCCGCTCGTGAACCGTCGGGATGTCGGGGACCTGTGCCATCGTGACCCAGCCCGAGTCGACGAGCGCGGCGACGTCGGAGTTGCCCGCCACCTCGTCGAGACCGGCAAAGCCGTGCACGAGCGTGCCCACGCTGCAATTGGCGTGGTCGCTCGCGACCGTAGAGAAGGTCCGGTCGATCGCCTTGGTCCAGAACACGCAACCGGCCGGGACCGGCCCCGTCCTCCCGTCGGGAGCCGGGGCTGGCTTCGTTCCCGCGTAGGCCTCCACGCCCTCCGGGACGCCGGCGGCGAAGGTGATGGCGATCGGGGGCGTGGTGAGCCCGAGCATCGTCGTGAGCGCTTGGGAAAGATCGGACCATGTTGGAGAGTCCATGGCGTCAACCTACAGATCTTCTCTCAGTGCTCGCCCACGCCCCTGAACGCGGGCGGGAAGACGACCTGCCCACGGACGGAGGCCGAGTAGTTGCGCAGTCGAAGCACCTGGGAAGCCTCTTTGGGCGCCCACGAGGGAAGGGGGAGGTGAATGCCGTAGGGCGCCGAGTACTCGAAACCCAGACGCCCGTAGAAGACCGGGCTGCCCTCGAGCACGACAACCGGCTCTCCACGATCGTCAGCAAGCGCCGTTACCCGACGGACCAGGGCTGACCCTATGCCCCGGCTCTGGAACTCCGGCGCCACGGCCAAGGGGGCGAGGAGGGCGACTCGAGCCTGAGCGTCGCCGTCGCAGATCGCGGCGTAGCTGATCATCACGTGACCGACGACCTGTCCACCGACGTCGGCGACCAGCGAGAGCTCAGGCAAGAACTCTGGGGAGGCGCGGATGGCCTCCACCAGCATGGGCTCGTCTTCGGACCCGAACGCCGCGAACACGACGGCCGACACCGAGGCGTGATCGGCCCGGGTCTCGGGACGGATCCCGAACCACGCGGGCAGGTGGTACGGAACGGCTGGTCGACCATCAGCACGGGCCATGAGAGACCCATGCTGTCCCGACGAGGGGGCCTCGGTCGAGCTCGACGCCGTTCACTGGTACCACGAACCGGGCGGACCAGTCGTTGCAGGCCGGGCGGGACCTAGGGTTCGGCCGGCGGGCGCTCAGCCCCACCAGAACGAGGCCGCGATCACGACGTAGAGGCCCACCAGGCAGGCTCCTTCGAGCCAGGTCGACTCGCCGTCCAGCACCACGACGGCTGCGATGAGGGTCGTGAGCGCGAGGACGACGGCCAGAAACGGCGACAGGACCAGAGTGAGCTGAGCTCCGCCTATGACCGGAGAGAGAAGCACGAGGGCGGGTATGAGCACAAGAGCTATCTGCGCTGGGCTCTGCAGAATGACAGAGAGGGCGTAGTCACTGCGATTGCGCGCCGCCAGCTGCACGCCGACGACGTTCTCGACGGCGTTGCCGGCGATCGCCACGACGACAAGGCCGGCAAAGGCCTGCGACATATGCATGGCGGAGAGGGCCGGGTTCAGAGCAACGACGAACCAGTCCGAGACGAAGGCGGCCGCGACGCTGGACACGAGCAGGGTCACGACCACGAGCGAGATCGACCAAGCCGGAGTCCGGACACGGGCTGGGTCGTTCGACTGGCCCGGGCCATGGGCGTCGCCCCCTTCCGTCTCGGCCGGATCGGCGCCCTCTGCGGGCGCCTGCCGGCGAACCGACGTGGGAGCCGAGAGCACGAAGACCGCCAGCAACACGGCGGCGGCGATGTCGGAAAGGACGACCTTGTGCTCTCTGACCGCGAGGTCCAGATGTACGCCGAGCGTCGGGACCATGAGGACCGATACGGCGAGCACGAGCAGCACGACGACGAGGCGGACGCTGTCTGCCGAAAAGCGTTGCCTACCGTGTCTCAGGCCCCCGACGATGAAGGCGAGGCCGAGGACCAGCAGCACGTTGGCGAGTATCGAGCCGATGAGCGCGGCCTGGAGGACGCCGACGAGGCCCGCGCGCAGCGCGAAGATCCCGAAGAAGAGCTCGGGAAGGTTGCCGAGCGCGGACTGCACGACGCCGGTCATTCCCGAGCCGAGACGATCCCCGAGACGGTCGACGCTGCGGCCCACGATGGCGGCAAGGACGCCGAGAGCCAGCGCGGACACGATGAACGGCACGACACGGCCCACGTGCGAATAGCGGGTGACGGCCGACCCGGCACTCAAAAGGGCGCCGCCGGCGAGCAGCCGGGCGTCGCCGCGGGAGAGCTTGGATCGCATGGTCGCGGGCTAGCGCCAGACGCCGGCGCCGCCGGTTCGGGTGACTGTCACCACTCCCATGCCACCTTAGGGTGTCTGGCGGCGACAGGTAGCTGAGTGCGATGAATGGCCCCGTGTTGAGGTAGACAGAGACGTCATGCTGCTAGCTATCGATGTGGGGAACACCCAGACGGTGATCGGGCTCTTCACCTCGCCTCCCACGCGGGCAGCGCTCGCGCGAGCTCGCGGCGGCGTCGAGCCCACGATTGCGACCGGGCGCGAGGCCCCACCGGCGCGCAAGCCCGGTGAATTGGCGGATCTGCTTCAGCATTGGCGTCTTGCGACGGTTGCCGAACGCACCGCAGACGAGTACGCCCTTCTCGTGACCGAACTGTTGAGCCTCGTGGGGCTCAGGTTCACCGGTGCCACGGCCGACGACAGCGTCGACGGGATCGTCGTGTCCTCTTCGGTGCCGGAGGTCACATCTGCCGTCAGGGAGATGGCGCGCGTCTGGTTCGACGTCCGCCTCGTCGTCATCGAGCCGGGGATCCGAACGGGCATGCCGATTCTCTACGACAACCCGAAGGACGTCGGTGCCGACCGGGTTGCCAACGCCGTGGGCGCCCTCGACCTGTACGGAGGGCCGGCAATCGTCGTGGACATGGGCACGGCTACCACTTTTGACGCCGTCACCGCGGCCGGCGAGTATGCCGGAGGGGCCATCACCCCCGGGATCGAGATCAGCGTGAACGCCCTTTTCGAGCACGCCGCCGCGCTGCGCCGCGTCGAGCTAGTAGAGCCCCGCAACGTGATCGGCAAGTCGACGGTCGAGTCGATCCAGTCCGGCGTGGTCTATGGCTACACAGGGCTCGTCGATGCGATGTGCCGCCGCATCTCCGCGGAGCTCGGGCCGTCGACGATCATTGCGACCGGCGGTCTGGCCGGCCTGATCACGCCCTTGTCGGAAACGATCCAGCACCATGAGCCGTGGCTCACCCTGCACGGGCTGCGCCTGGTGTTCGACCGCAACGTGGCGCGGGACGAGAGTGAGAGAGAGACGTGAGGGAGATCCCGTACCGTTTCGAGACGACGTCGGGGGCGGGGGACGTCGCCCGTTCCTTTGCCCACCTCGAGCCGGGCGAGGAATCGGGCGTCAACGTGGCCACCGCCGGCCGCCTGATGCGGTCCCGTCCCCAGGGGAAGCTTGCTTTTGCTGAGCTCTGGGACTGGACGGGGAGCATCCAGCTGTTCGCGCTGGCGGAGCTGACGCCGAACTTCGAGGATTTCTGCCGCCTTTCACTTGGTGACTGGATCGGGGTCTCAGGCGAGGTGGTCCGGACTCGCCGGGGCGAGCTCTCGGTCAAGGTGGCTGCCTGGGAGCTGCTCGCACCGGCCCGCCGTGGCTTTGGCGACAAGTGGCACGGCGTCAGCGACCCCGACATCCGCTACCGCCAGCGCGAGCTCGACCTGTGGGCCAACGAGGGGGTGCGCGACATCTTCTTGCTGCGCTCCAGGGTTGTCGCCTCCATCCGGCGCCGTCTCGGTGCTGCCGGTTTCGTGGAGGTCGAGACGCCGGTGCTGCACCCCATCGCCGGCGGCGCGACGGCGCGGCCGTTCGTCACCCACTACAACGCGCTCCACGCGGACGTGTACCTGAGGATCGCCACCGAGCTCTACTTGAAACGGTGCGTTGTCGGTGGGATCGAGCGTGTCTTCGAGATCGGGCGGACGTTCCGCAACGAAGGGCTGTCGCCGCGGCACAACCCGGAGTTCACGATGCTCGAGCTCTACCAGGCCTACGCCGACTACACCGACATGATGGTGATCTTCGAGGACATCGTCGGGGGAACGGCCGAAGAGCTCTTCGGCACGACGGTGATCCCATATCAAGGCCGCGAGGTCGATCTGACCCCGCCGTGGCGCCGCGTCAGTCTTGTCGAGCTCATAGCCGAGCACGCCGGGGTCGAGGTCGACCTGTCGATGGGAGTGGAGAACCTCCAGCGCGTGGCGGCGAGTCTCGGGGTCCCCTTCGAGCCCTGGTACGGCTCGGGCAAGCTCATCTTGGAGATCTACGAGAAGACGACCGAGGCGCTGCTGTGGGGGCCGGTCTTCGTCTGCGACTATCCCCAGGAGGTCTCACCGCTCGCCCGGGCGCACCGCTCCAAGCCGGGCTGGGTCGAGCGTTTCGAGCCCATCATCGCGGGGCGCGAGCTTGGCAATGCCTTCAGCGAGCTCACCGACCCCGATGATCAGCGGGCACGTTTCGAAGACCAGGAGCGCGGGCGGGCCCTCGGTGACGAGGAGGCGATGGCCATCGACTGGGACTACTTACGCGCGCTCGAGCTCGGGCTGCCCCCGACCGGCGGCCTGGGGCTCGGGATCGACCGGCTCGTGATGCTCTACGCCGACGTGGCGAACATCAGGGAGGTGGTGCTCTTCCCGGCTCTGCGACCCGAGGAGAAGGCACCGGAGTCCCAGGCCGGCACGACGGGGCGGGAAGAGGCCGACACCTGAGCCATTGTTCAGCTGGGCCGGCCGGTGGGGTCAGCTGGGGGCGAGAACCGTCGCCGCTGTGTGCTCGAGATCGTCGACGACGTTGTAGCCGAACTCGACGAGCGCCTTGGGGATGACGCCCTCGCCGAGCCGCTCGGCGGCCGCGGCCGCGGCCCTGGCATAGCCACGGGCGATCTCGTGAGCGGCCGAGATGCCCGGCGAGGCGGCGACGAGTGCCCTTGCCTCCTCCCGCTCGGCGTGGTTGAGAGGGTGGCCCAACAGGTCGCGGAGCCTCGGTCCGACGGCAGGGTCGAGGAGGGCGCGCTGGACCGGGAGGGTGTAGATCCCCTCGGCGAGGTCCTGCCCGGGCGGCTTGCCGAGCTCGCTTTCCGTGGCGACGACGTCGAGGACGTCGTCGCGGATTTGAAAGACCATGCCGAAGGCCTCGCCGAAGTCCGACAGATCGTCGATCTGGGTCCGGTCGAGGCCGGCGGTGAGCGCACCGATCCGGCACGCGGTCGACATCAGCGCGGCCGTCTTGTCCGAGATGCCGCTCAGGTAGTCGGTTTCGTTCCTCTCGATCTGGTAGGCGGCCCGCACCTCGGCCACCTGTCCCTGGCAGAGCCGGGCGAGCGTGGCCGCCAGGAGTCCGGCGACCTCGGTGCCGAGTCCCGCCGCGATCTCGGCCGCCCGGGCGAGCAGGAAATCTCCCGCCACGATGGCGACGAGGTTGCCCCAGCGGGCGTTCACGCTCTCGACGCTGCGCCGCCGGGTCGCCTCGTCCATGACGTCGTCGTGGTACAAGGAAGCCAGGTGGACCAGCTCGACCGACACCCCTCCGAGCAGGGTGTCCGTTGTGACCTCGCCACTTCGAAGGTAAGCGGCGGCGATCGTGAGGGAGGGCCGCAGCCGCTTTCCGCCTGCCTGGATGAGGTGGGTCGCGACCTCGTTG
This sequence comes from Acidimicrobiales bacterium, assembly GCA_050015255.1. Lineage (GTDB taxonomy): Bacteria > Actinomycetota > Acidimicrobiia > Acidimicrobiales > Bog-793 > Fen-455. The sequence goes on along the minus strand of JBEKBT010000019.1, from coordinate 3,073 downwards.
AGGAACGGGTCCTCACCGATCACCGAGTTCCGCAGGCACAGTTCGAGCCGAGCGAGATCCTGCTCGCGGATGGGGAGGTCGAAGGGGTCCGGGCTGCTCACCAAGTCCGCCACCTTACGCCAAGGGGCACCGAGCCGGAAGCCTGGCGCCCATCCCATCGATCTCCAGCACTCTAGTCATCCCTTCTCACCAGCTCAATTGAGCTGGCTTGCCCGGCCGATCCCGGTCGAGGCGCCCCGCCAATGTCGGTCCCCATCGGCTCCTACGCGGCCGCTCAGTCTGGCGCAAGCCGATCTGCTAAGGGTTCGGCTGCCGCAGTCCGATGCTAAAGGGGAGAGGCAGCTTCCGTGGCGGCGGGTTTTCGCGCACCGGACCGGTAGACTTCCCGTCAAGGGAAGACCACAAGGGAGTCTGAGTTGTTCGAGCGATTTACCGATCGGGCACGGAGGGTGCTGGTCCTGGCTCAGGAGGAAGCACGCCTCTTGAACCACAGCTTCATCGGTACCGAGCACATCCTGCTCGGCCTCATCCACGAGGGCGAGGGGCTCGCCGCAAAGGCGCTCGAGTCTCTCGGCATCTCGCTTGAGGCCGTTCGCGAGAAAGTCGAGGAGACAATCGGGCCCGCAGGATCGGCCCCGACCGGATCTCCGCCGTTCACGCCGCGGGCCAAGAAGGTGCTCGAACTGTCCCTTCGCGAGGCGCTCCAGCTCGGTCACAACTACATCGGCACCGAGCACATGCTGCTCGGGTTGGTTCGCGAGGGCGAGGGTGTCGCCGCCCAGGTCCTCGTCAGCCTCGGTGCCGATCTGCCCCGGGTGCGCCAGCAGGTCATCCAGCTGCTCTCGGGTTATCAGGGCCGCGAGGGTGCGGCCACCGCGCAGGGCTCACCGAGCTCGGACAGTCCCGCCGGGTCGCCGCTTCTCGACCAGTTCGGCCGGAACCTGACCCAGCTGGCGCGCGAGCACAAGCTCGATCCCGTGATCGGCCGTGATCGGGAGATAGAGCGCGTGATGCAGGTCTTGTCGCGGCGCACAAAGAACAACCCGGTTCTCATCGGCGAGCCGGGTGTCGGCAAGACCGCCATCGTCGAGGGGTTGTCCCAGCAGATCGTTGAGGACGACGTCCCTGAGACGCTGAAGGGCAAGCAGCTCTACACCCTCGACCTAGGGGCACTGGTCGCCGGCAGCCGTTACCGGGGTGACTTCGAGGAGCGTCTCAAGAAGGTCCTCAAGGAGATCCGGACCCGCGGCGACATCATCTTGTTCATCGACGAGCTCCACACCCTCGTTGGTGCCGGCGCGGCCGAAGGTGCGATCGACGCTGCCTCGATCCTCAAGCCAATGCTCGCCCGCGGTGAGCTCCAGACGATCGGCGCGACGACTTTGGACGAGTACCGCAAGCATCTCGAGAAGGATGCCGCGCTCGAGCGGCGGTTCCAGCCGATCAAGGTCGAGGAGCCCTCGTTGGCACACACGATCGAGATCCTGAGAGGCCTTCGCGACCGGTACGAGAAGCACCACCAGGTGACCATCACCGACCAGGCCCTGGTCGCCGCGGCGAACCTCGCCGACCGCTACATCTCGGACCGTTTCCTCCCCGACAAGGCGATCGACCTCATCGACGAGGCGGGTTCGCGTCTGCGGATCCGCCGCATGTCCACGCCCCCCGAGCACCGCAAGATCGACGCGGAGCTGTCCAAGATCCGCCATGAGAAGGACGCCGCCATAGGGCGGCAGAACTTCGAGGAGGCCAAGAAGCTCGCCGACAAGGAGAGCGACGCCCTGGAGCGCAAGGCGGCGCTCAGCGTCTCCTGGCGTGCCGCGGGCGAGGAGCTTTTCGACGTCGTCGACGAGGACGTCATCGCCGAGGTGCTGGCGAACTGGACCGGGATCCCCGTCTACAAGCTCACCGAGGAGGAGACCGCTCGGTTGCTGCGCCTCGAGGAGGAGCTCCACAAGCGGGTCGTGGGCCAGGAGGACGCGATCAACGCGCTGTCGCGGGCGATCCGGCGTACCCGCGCCGGCCTCAAGGACCCCAAGCGGCCGAGCGGCTCGTTCATCTTCCTCGGCCCCACAGGTGTGGGCAAGACCGAGCTCGCCAAGACGCTTGCCGAGCTGCTCTTCGGGGACGAGGACTCCCTCATCCAGCTCGACATGAGCGAGTACATGGAGAAGCACACCGTGAGCCGCCTCGTCGGGTCGCCTCCCGGCTATGTGGGCTATGAGGAAGGTGGCCAGCTCACCGAGGCCGTCCGGCGCAAGCCGTTCGCGGTGGTTCTCTTCGACGAGATCGAAAAGGCGCACCCCGACATCTTCAACACGCTCCTCCAGATCCTCGAGGACGGCCGGCTCACCGACGCCCAGGGGCGCACCGTCGACTTCAAGAACACCGTGCTCATCATGACCTCGAACCTGGGGACATCGGACCTGCGCAAGCTCTCGCTCGGCTTCCAGAAGACGAGCGAGTCGGTCACCTACGAGCGGATGAAGCAGCGCGTCCAGGAGGCGCTGAAGAACCACTTCCGGCCCGAGTTCCTGAACCGCATCGACGAGGTCATCGTGTTCCACGAGCTGACCATGGACGAGGTGGTCGAGATCGTGGAGCTGATGATCCGCCGAGTTCGCGACCAGCTCGAAGGGCAGGGCATCGGCTTGGAGCTCACGCTTGCCGCGAAGAGGTTCATCGCCGCCAGAGGCTACGAGCCCGAGCTCGGCGCGCGGCCATTGCGCCGTGCCATCCAGCAGCTCGTGGAGGACCCGCTCTCGGAGAAGATCCTCTGGAAGGAGTTCCGGGTGGGCGAGACGGTGATCGTCGACGAGGAGGACGGTGCGCTCGTCTTCCGCGCCATCGAGGGTTTCGAGCCCCCGACAGTCGAATTCGCAGGGGCTGGCGCCGACTCCTGAGCAACTCGGCGCCGGGCTGGGCGCCGGGCCGTCTCATCCCCCACGAGTCCCTCTGTGTCCACAAACCCTGAGACATCTTCACCATCCACCATCTGAGCAATGAGGGCGGGGAAGGTGTCGAGCAATGACGCACAACCTGGAACCAGGAGACGGCCCGGCCGGTCCCGACA
>JBEKBT010000018.1:0-38599 GCA_050015255.1 Acidimicrobiales bacterium | reverse complement strand
TCACGGGTCCAGGTCGCACCCCCATTACCCGAGCGCAGGACCGTTGCGGGCGCGTCGTCAAAACCGCAGTTGGTTGCGAACGTCGCCCAGATCGAGGAACCGGCGACGCTCACCGAGCACGCCGGCGTTGTCCCTGCCGACGCTAGGAGCCGTGAGGTAGACAACAGCGCAAAGCCGGAACTGCGAAATGATCCTCGGTAAAGACCCTGCGTCGTCGCCACCCACCACGTGCCCGCCGATGTCATGACCATGGAATGACCGGTCAGATTGGGTTCAAGACAGCCCGCATGGCGGTCGAAGACGATCGGTAGTGACCAGTGGGTCCCATCGTCGACGGTCGTGTAGAGCGACAGCACGCAGCTACCTTCGGCGGACGAGCCGGTGCTCTCAAGGACTGCTCCGAGTCGGTCTGTTGCAAATGCCAGGCCAACCCAACCGGACTCGGACGTCCCCGGTGCGGCGCCAACCGGCACCGCAGGAACGTAAAGGAACAATGCCAGGAATGCGATGCCCGGCAGCACGCGTCCGAGCAACCTCACCGTCCTCTGGAGCTGACAGGAACGCGCTGCTGCCATCGGCTGAGTTGTACTCCTAATAGGAGTCCAGTCGTACACGGCCACCTGCCTTCATCACTACCTCCTTCGCCAACCGCCTCTCCCATGAACCACCGCCTCTACCTACCACCGCCCCCGCGATCACCATCTCCGCGATCTCCATCTCCTTCACAACCAAGCTCCTGGACCACACACACCATTGGCACTTGAGGGCAGAAGGGCTTCTCCACCGTTGCAGTTGAGTTGAACGCGCTCAACTTCCGACAGAGCCGTCACCGGCGCTCCCTGTCTTGAAGGCGGGCAATCTGGGCGTGTCGGCGCTCCGAAATCGGTGGATTCGCCCGGTCGCGGAGCGGATCGTTTCCAGATCCGCACGCGCTCCCTCGTGCTCCGGGTCCAACGACAGCGCCGTTTCCAGGGCCGCGACGGCATCCTTTAGTCGTCCAAGCTCGGCCAGTGCGGCGCCGCGTTGCGCATGTGCCTCAGCCCACTCTGATCGGATCGCCACGGCCACTTCGAACTGCTTCAACGCCTCGGCCGGATTCCCGCAGATGAGCAGAACGAGTCCGACATCGAGACGCACCTCGGGGATGTCGCGATACTTCCCTAACGCCGGCTCAGCCTCCACCAGCGCCGCGCCGCACCGACCAGCGCGCGCCAACGATCCGAATCGAAAACCAAGCGCGTTGCGAATGCTATGCCGAAGTTGTTGCGAATACATAAGTGGAATCGTTGCGGACGCATAGGTAGTGGCTAAGCTTTCCTGTTCAATGCTGCACGAGTCGGAGTACTCATCCAGGGTGGTGGACGCCGAGTTGGACGCGGCGCTGCGTGCTTCCGGCGCTGTGGTGCTCGATGGCGCCAAGGGTGTGGGAAAGACGGAGACTGCGAGCCATCGTGCGAAGAGCAGAGTCCTACTCGACGTCGATCAGGAGGCGCGAAGAGCTGCCGAGGTTGATCCGTCGCTCGTCCTTGCCGGGGAGAAGCCGCGCCTCATCGACGAGTGGCAGGAGGTGCCCCAGCTTTGGAACCACGTGCGTCGAGCGGTCGACGCGCGCGAGGGTCCATTCATCCTGACCGGCTCCGCGGTTCCCGCGGACGATGCGACCAGGCACACCGGAGCCGGACGATTCTCATGGATCCGGATGCGGCCGATGACGCTCTTCGAACTGGGGCGATCAACTGGCGACGTCTCGCTCGGGAAGCTACTCGACGGCGAGAAAACGAGCGTCTCGGCCCCAGAGATCGGCATCTCGGAGCTCGCCGAGATCACTTCCAAAGGCGGCTGGCCTGGGCTCATGCACAGTAGCGCTGCCAATGCCCAGCGTGTGCTTCGCGGCTACCTCGACTCCGTCGCGAGGACGGACATTCGACGAGTCGACGGCGTCACTCGCGACCCGCAAAAGGTCCTGAGTGTCCTCCGCTCGCTCGCGCGGAATGTCGCGACGGAGGTATCGATCGCCACCATCGCAGCCGACGCAGGTGGAGCGGACGGACCCGTCGCGGAGGCCACCGCAAGCTCGTACCTCGTCGCGCTCGATCGCCTCATGGTGCTCGAGGAGCAGCCGGCATGGGCTCCGCGGCTTCGATCGAGATCGCGCCTGCGTTCGGCGCCGAAGCGACACTTCTGCGACCCGAGCCTCGCCGTGGCTGCCCTCCGGGCGGATCCGGCTCAGCTACTGAAGGATCTCAACTACTTCGGGTTCTTGTTCGAGAGCCTGGTTGTGCGCGATCTGCGAGTGTATGCGCAGCGAAACGGCGGGATCGTGCTGCACTACCGGGACAACGTGGGCGAAGTGGATGCAATCGTGGACGCCGGCGAGCACTGGGGCGCCATCGAGGTGAAGCTCGGCGTTGCCCACGCGGATGAGGCCGCGAAGAATCTGAAGAAGTTCATCAGTCGCATCGATGTGGAGCACCGAGGTGAACCGGCGTTCCTTGCTGTTGTGCTGCCCACGCCTTACGGCTACGTCCGAGAAGACGGCGTCCACGTCATTCCGATCCAGGCGCTCGGCCCCTAGCAGCAAAGCCGCACCCACCGGCCTGCCGAACCGCCAAATTGGAACTGAGCGTCGAGAACTCAGTTGGCGCTCGAAGTGTCATTACATTGTTGAACGAAACGAAGCCTGTCCCAACAATTGAGTCTCCGGACGTCGCAGGGAGTTGCAGCGGATCGCCACCGTCTCAAGTTTCACCCCTGTTTACCTGCCCTTATGCGACGCGTTGCGATCAGACGGAACCCAAGAAGACGCCTCTGAAGGCCCTCGTAATGCGCAGGTCATGGGTTCGAATCCCATCTCGGGCCCCGTCCGACTGATCACGGGCTCTGACCATCCGGCTCCGAATAAGCCCTGGTGGTCCCTGTCTGTCAGGCCCGGAGCGAAGAGGAGCGACCGCGAGCTCCTCTTACGGCCTCGGCTGCAACCGACGCTCCATGAACAGCAACTGGTCGCTCTGGTACCCGAGTTTCTCGTAGAACGCCACGGCGCCCACGTTGTCAGGCTCGATGAGCAGGTCGACCTTCCCGGCACCCAGGCCGGCAAGCCGGTCTTCAGCCTCGGCCATGAGGGCGCTGGCGATGCCTTGACCCCGGCGTGCCGGATCCGTGGCCAGTCGCTGGATCCAACCTCGCCGCCCGTCGTAAGTCGCCCAGAGGCTACCCACGACGGCCGCCCCCGCAGTGGCCACCAACACCAGCTCACCGTGCACTCGGATGCACGATTGCAGCTCGGCGAGCAACTGGGCGCTATCGAAGCGCAGTCCGCACAGGTCCCACAGAGCGGCCAGCGATTGGGCGTCCTCGACGCGCGCTGGGCGGATCTCGACGATCCCACCCCGCTCTGCCTTCCCGACGGCGAAGGTCACCTGGACCGGCCGATGGAGCTCCTCGAGCGTTGTGAGCACTGCCATCGCCTCTTCGGCCATGGCCACCGGCACAAACAGGTGATCGTGATGGAGCGCCGAGACGACATTGGCGCTGATCCCCGCGGCCGCCATTCGTGCCGTGATCACAGCCAAGAAACCGACGGCAGCCAGGTCGGAGCTGGCACCGAGAGTGATCCACGCGCTGGGGAGCTCGCCGTCGAGCCCGATCGCCGCCGCCTGCTCCTGAGCGAGGACGACGGTTGTCGCCTCGTCCTCCTCGAAGCTCATCTGCACCTCGACACCTTCTGGCTCCCAGCCGGCCTGCACGTCACAGAACACGTACACGCCTTCGTGCCGCTGCGGCGCGATAGAGGCGAGCAGCCGAGAGAGATCCCGTTCCGGAGCCATGTGCCCATTGTCGACCGGCTGGCAAGGGCCGGCAACGCACGCGCCCGGCTGGTTCGCTCCGGGATCAGGCGAGGCGTTTCTCGAACCAGTGCGCGGCATAAAGGTTGTCGTTGTAGGCCGGAATCTCGTGATAACCAGACGACCGGTACAAGGCGAGGGCCTCGGTGAGGCGAGCGCTCGTGTCAAGGCGGAGGACGCGACAGTCAAGCTCGATCGCTGCGTCCTCGAGCGCGGCGAGAAGTCGTCGGCCGACACCGCGCCCGCGAACGTCCGGCTCGATCCACATGCGTTTTACCTCCGCGGTGTTCTCGTCCAGCTTGCGCACCGCTCCGCAACCGACTGCACGACCATCGAGGCGGGCTACGAGGAACGCTCCCCGCGGCGGGACGAGCTCGACCACAGGCGCCGCCGCCGTACGGTCAGGGTCGAAACCTCCAGGGAAACGGGAGCCCAGCTCCGCGTAGTAACGGCCGAGCAACACCGAGGCCAGGTCACTTTCAGGTGACTCCCGAGCAATCTCGATCTCACCCGTCGCCATGCCACCAGTATGCGTGTGGCGCGATAGGCCGAGCCGACCGTCTCCGGCTAGCTCGGTGCGATGCGGCGAGCCACCTCGGCGAGAAAGGGCCACGTGGGTGACATCTCCACGCAGCGGGCGAACAACCAGCGGAGGAGGCGGTCCGGGTCAAGGTTGAGCAGGTGGGCCATGCGGGCAGTGAGGCCGCGTGGGTCCGAGATCAGGCGTTCCTCACAGTTCATCATGTGCTGGAGCGGGTCGTAGGTGGGATCGCCCAGGTAAGGTTTTGGATCGATCGCGAGCCAGGGCTCGCGCTCTGCCGCCAGGACGTTGCCCGCGTGCAGATCCGTGCAGAGAAGGACCTCCGACCCGGCCGTTGTCGGGAGCTCGCGCAAGAGGGCGATCCCGTCGCGCGCCAGCCCGGGATCAAGATCTACTCCCCCGCTTGCGACCTTGTCCTCGAAGCGGTCCGCCCACTGCTCGCACATGATCCGAAGGGGCACGAAAAGGTGGCCGTTCGCGGGCTCGATCCAGAGCCGCTTCAGCAGCCCAGCGATCACGGTGTCCTGTTCCGGCTCCGGACGGCTGCGCAAGGCGGTCCCGGGCAGGCACCGCTCCAGGAGCAGCGCGATCGCCTCGTCGAAGTGTCTAGAGGCGTGCAGTTGAACGACTCCCCTGCCGGCCCAGGAACGCAGCCCGTCGTCTTCATGCTCCGCCTCGGGGTGCCTCCAGGCGACCTTCAGGACAAGCAGCTCGCCCGACGCGCTGCGGACAGGAGCCACCCAAGCCGTGTCGCCACCTGGTTGGAACGGCTCTCCGACCTCGAGGGACCAGAGCTCGGCGAGCTCATGAACGATCGCCGGCAGCGTTGACAGCCAGTCCCGGTGGCCGTAGCGCCCGGCCGCCTCTGCGAGGTTCTCGGGGATGACGAAGCGGTCCACGCGGTCTAATCAATCCTTCCCAAGGGTAATGTGGCGGCAACTCGCGACTTGGGGGGTCTCGAGCCCAGCCCCGGTGTGATGGCGATCCGCCGGGACTGAGCCGTGATCGCAGCCCTGGACGCAGACGTGCGCACGAGAAGAATTGGCAGCCAAATGTCTGACGACGTTGATTTCATGATGCTGGCAAACTCCCTGGACAGAGATGTTCCGAGACAGGCGGCGGTGCTTCACGGGTTGAAGCGCTGCCTCCTGGTGACGGTGGCGGGCCTTGGTCTACTGGCGCTGGCTGTGCTCCTGGTGCTCACCGACACCGTCGCGGTCACGATCACGTTGGCCGCCGTGGCGATGGTCATCTTCGAATTGTGCCGGCGGGGCATGGTGGCACAAGGGCCTGTGGAGAAACCGGGCGGGCGCCTCGGCTAGTCAGCTTCACGCTGGAGCGGTGCCCTGGCCAGGTAGCGGCCCCACCCCACCTCTCCGGTGAAAATCCCGTCGACGGCCACCGGCTGGCCCCGACTCAGCACGAGCTCGGGCCATCCGATGGCTTCCATTCCCTCATAAGGCGACTGGTCGACCGCCATGTCGAGGTTCTCTGCGCCAAGCAGGTGTCGGCGCTGCGGATCCCACACGACCACGTCCGCGTCGGCCCCGACCGCGAGCGAGCCCTTGGCGGGCCAAAGTCCGAAGGTCCGCGCGGGCGCCTCGGCGCACAGGCGCACCCAGTCAGAAGTGGAGATGCGCCCCGCCCGAACCCCTTGCCAAACGAGCGTGAGCCGGGTCTCGATACCAGGAAGACCTCCCGGAATGTCGGTGAAATCGGTCACGCCACCGGGACGGCCAGCAAGGCCGGCACGACGGTCGGCGCGCCAGAACGGGCAGTGGTCCGTGGCAACGGTGTGGATATAGCCACTCGCAAGCCCCTGCCACAGCTCTTCGGCGTGCCAAGGGTCGCGCAAAGGCGGGGCGCAGACAAAGTCGATGGCGTCGGGACCCTCGAGGCGGCTCGTGTCGAGATAGAGGTACTGAGGGCAGGTCTCGGCCTTGATGTCCACGCCGCGCTCTTGGGCGGAGCGCACCGCCGCCAGGGCCGGAGCCGACGAGACGTGGACGATGTAGATGGAAGCGCCCGTGACCTCGGCCAGGGCGGCCGCCCGCCCGACGGCCTCGCCCTCGAGCACGGCCGGACGCGTGCGCGCGTGCTCGATGACGCCGGTGCGCCCTGCGGCCAGCGCCTCACGGCGCAATTCCTCGATCGCGCCGCCGTTCTCGCAGTGCAGAGTCACAAGCGCACCGTGCCGGCGAGCGGCACGCATGAGGCGCACGACGGTGGCATCGTCGACCTGCAGACGGTCAGGATAGGCCAGATAGAGCTTGAACGACGTGATCCCCGCTTCCACTCCAGCTGCGACGACCGACTCGGGCACGGCCTCGGTGAAGGTGAGGTGGAGGCCCCAGTCGATGACAGAGGGCTCGGCCCACGAATGCCAGGTGGCGACTGTGGCCATCGGATCGTCTCCCCGGGTCACCGTCACATAGTCGATGATTGTCGTCGTGCCGCCGATGGCGGCGGCCCGAGTGCCACTGACGAAGTCATCCGACACGCGCACCGCGCCCACGGGCATGCGCATGTGAGTGTGGGCGTCGACCCCTCCCGGGATGACGAGCTTGCCGCTCGCGTCGTGCACCTGCTCACCAGGGAAGCTGACGAGCCCAGAAGCCACCTCGGCGATGCGCCCGTCGTCTCCGGTGCGCACGTCGGCCAGTCTCTCGCCACCGGCGTCGACCACGACCCCTCCCCGTATCAGCACAACCAGATCCTCCTCGTTCGAGTGACCGGCTCGCTTGTCCCGAGTGACCGGCTCACGCCGGACCTTAGGTCAGACCAACTCGTCGACCATGGCGTCGGCAACCTTGCGGAAACCGGCGATGTTCGCGCCGACCACGTAGTTCCCGACTTGACCGTACTGCTCGGCGGCCTCGCGCACCTGCGCATGGATGGCGGCCATGATCAAGCGCAGCTGCTCGTCGACCTCCTGGTGGCTCCATTACAAGCGCTGGCTGTCCTGTGCCATCTCCAGGCCGGAGACCGAGACGCCGCCGGCATTTGCCGCCTTGGCGGGCCCATAGAGGAGAGCCCCCCATTTCCGCCTGAGCGGCACGAGATGGCTGGGCCTCTATCGCAAACCGGCGAAGAGGTCGTGCTCGGGCGTGGGTGCGCCCGTCCGGTCGTAGGCGCGGATGAACGTCTCGCGGTTCATCAGCTTCGAGAAGAGATCGATCCCGAGCTGCAAGAAGAACGTCCCGTCGACCTGGCTCTCGTGCGCCGCGAGCGCCGCGTACTGCTTGGCGGTGTAGCCGGCGCAGTCGACGGTGGCGGCGATGAGCTCGTCGGCCACGCCGAAGTCCCAGTCCTCCTCGGCCTCGTCCGGCGGCTGGACCCCTGCGCTGCGGATCGTCTCGCGGAACTCGGCCATGTCCGACTCCGCGATCGCGGGATAGTAGAGCTTGTCGGCTACCGGGTTCGCCTCCAGCGCCGCGACCGTGATCCGGTGCGCCTGGATGTGGTCGGGGTGACCGTAGAAGCCGTTGGCGTCGTAAGTGACGACCACCTGGGGACGATAGCGCTGGATGAGCTCGGACAGGCGCCCGGCCGCTTCGGCCACCGGCGTCGTCCAGAACGAGCCCGGGGCGTCGTTCTGTGGCCAGCCCATCATCCCTGAGTCCCTGTAGCCGAGCAGCTCGAGGGAGTCGACACCGAGGATCTCGCAGCTGGCTTCGAGCTCTTGGCGCCGTTTGGCGACGACCCACGCCTCGTCGTGAGCAGCCTCGCCGGGCTTGCTCGCCTGGTGCCCGTCGCCGAGCTCGCCGTTGGTGCAGGTCACCACGACGGTCCGGATACCCTCTGCCGAGTAGCGGGCGAGGATGCCGCCCGTTGAGGTCGCCTCGTCATCGGGGTGGGCATGGACTGCCATCAAGGTCAGTGCCGCTTTGCTCAAGGATGTCCTCCTATGGGTCGGTCATCTTCGTGGCTGCCCGGGGGCAAAGACAGGAGACGGTGAGCTCTTGGCCACTTGGCCGGTTCCGGACTGCGGGTGAGGCGAAAGGCTCGAGCGAGCGGAGGGAGTGGGATTCGAACCCACGAGGCTCATCACCCAACGGTTTTCAAGACCGTCGCATTCGTCCGCTCTGCCATCCCTCCCGCAGGTAGAAGTCTTACATCAAGAAGATAGCCAAGAAGTTGTCCGGCCGACTACAGGTGCCATTTCTTAGCAGGTGCCACCTCTCGACGCTGGCCGCCAATCGCAAGACGTCCTGTCCGGCCGATTCCGACCCGGTCCGCCGAGAACCGGCCGCTGCGCCAGCTCCCAGCCCGCCACACATCTTTATAATCGCGGTTGGCAAACGTCCCGACCAGGAGTGCCGCTCTCGGAAAACAGTGAGCTTCGCTTCGGCACAGGGACGCAATCTCCAGCGCCAGGGAGGTCAACGACAGTGGCGCTGTGGACTCGGACCGGAGGTTGCTGTTGCGGATCGGCGTGATATTCCCGCAGAACGAGATCGGGACGGACCCGCTGGCGCTGCGCGATTTTGCCCAGGCGGCCGAGGAGCTCGGCTACAGCCACTTGCAGGCCTACGACCACGTCGTAGGTGCTGACACGAGGGTACGGCCAGGATGGGACGGGCCTTACGACCTCCATAGCCTGTTCCACGAGCCATTGGTTCTCTTCGGCTACCTAGCCGCCCTCACGAAGCACATCGAGCTCGTTACAGGCATCCTCATCCTGCCCCAGCGGCAAACCGTGCTCGTCGCCAAGCAGGTCACCGAGGTCGACGTCCTCTCAGGCGGCCGCTTCCGCCTGGGCATCGGGATCGGCTGGAACAAGGTCGAGTACGACGCGCTGGGTTGCAATTTCAACGACAGGGGCAAGCGCAGCGAGGAGCAGATAGCGCTGCTGCGTGCCCTCTTCAGCAGGGAGAGCGTGGATTTCGACGGCCGTTGGGACCATGTGGAGGCAGCGGGGATAAATCCATTGCCGGTGCGGCGTCCCATACCGATCTGGATCGGTGGCAGCTCCGAGGCGGCGGTCCGTCGCGCCGCGACGATCGGCGATGGCTGGTTCCCCCAGGTCGCGGCCGGAGAGCTCGCGCGGTCTGCCGTCGCACGCGTTCGCTCTTACGCGACCGCAGCGGGGCGCGACCTTGCTCGCTTCGGCATCGAAGGCGGGGTCGATCTCGCGGCCTCCAAGCCGGACGACTGGGCACGTGAAGTCGAGTTCTGGCGCGCCCTGAACGTGAGCCACCTGCGTGTCGTGACAATGAAGGCGGGCTTTGAGACGCCTCAGGCGCACATCGACGCCATCCGGCTGTTCAGGGAGTCGGTGCCGTTCGACTAGTACCTGCGGTGCGGGTCGCTAGAAGGCTCGCTCGAAAGCTACGGCCGAGGTGCCGGTAGGGCCCGCGACCGCTGGGAGATTCCCCCTTCCCCATAGGGGTAGTCCGGCACGTCGGGGGCACTCGCGCTGTCGAGCAGGCTGACCTCCTCCTCGTTCAGGTGTAGCCCGCTCGTGGCGAGATTGACGTCGAGCTGCTCGAGCGTGCGCGCTCCGAGGATGACCGAGGTGACCGCCGGGCGATCGACGAGCCACGCGAGCGCCACTTGCGCGAGCGGCACCGAGCGACCACTCGCGACCTGCTCGAGGGCGGCGATCACGTCCCAAGTGCGCTGCATCGGGTTGCGCTTGCCGAAGGCCTCGACCCCTGCCCGTTTGCCCTCGCCCAGGCGGTTCGCGCCAGTGGGCTGTTCGTCACGCCTGTACTTGCCCGTCAGCCAGCCTCCGCCGAGTGGCGACCACGGGAGAAGCCCGAGGCCTTCGGAGAGGCAGGCGGGCACGATCTCCCACTCGATCTCCCGTGCGAGGAGGTTGTACTGAGGTTGGAGCGTCACCGGGCGGACGAGGCCCTCTTTGTCGGCCATGTCCACGGTCTTTTGTATCTGCCATCCGGTGAAGTTCGACAGGCCGACATAGAGGATCTTGCCCTCTCTCGTCGCGTCGTCGAGGAATCGCAGGGTCTCCTCGATCGGAGTGAGCGGGTCGAAGGCGTGGACCTGGTAGAGGTCGATGGTCTCGACGTGCAAGATCCGGAGTGACCTCTCGAGGGCCGAACGCAGGTGACGCCGTGAGAGCCCGACGTCGTTCGGCGCTGTTCCCATGGGGAAGCGGGCCTTGGTCGCAAGGACGAGCGCGCTTCGCTTCGCCGGCGAACACGTCGCGATCCAGCGTCCGATTATCTCCTCCGATGCGCCTCCGGAGTAGACATCGGCGGTGTCGACAAGCGAGCCGCCGACGTCCAAGAACCGGTCGAGTTGGACGCGGGAGTCCTCCTCGCTCGTCTCGTCCCCGAAGGTCATGGTGCCGAGCGCGAACGTGGACACCACGCAACCGCTCGCTCCGAGCAATCGATACTCCATGTTCTTCCTTTCTCTGGTTCTGGAACCTTGTCCAGGGCTCGCACCCACCTTGCGACAACGGCCTCTGCCGCTTCTAGCTGCTTCTTGCCTGGACCCGACGACAACCGCCCGTCCTCAACGACCACCGATCCCTGACAGGGAGATACCCCGCGACAGCCAGCGCTGAAGCACAAAGGCCAGTATCAGCCCAGGGACGAGGGATATGGTGCCGCCGGCCATCAGGAGGTTCCACTGGTAGCCCTGTTCGCTCAAGAAGAACTCCAGTCCCAAGGGAACGGTCGCCAGGTTGCGATTGTCGATGAGGATCAGCGGCCAGAGGAAGCTGTTCCAGTAAGCGATGAAGGTGAACAGACCGAGAACCCCTACGGCGGGGACCACCATGGGCACCATTATCCGGGAAAAGATATAAAAGTGTGAGGCTCCATCAACCTTGGCGGCCTCTTCCAGCTCTATGGGGATACTCCGAAAGAACTGTCGCATCAAAAAGACGCCGAAGGCACTGAACGCCCACGGGACGATGAGTCCCTGGTAGGAATTAATCCACCCGAGATCCTTCATCAGGAAGAACATCGGCACCACCAGCACCTGTTGGGGGACGACCAACGTCGCTATGTACAGGAAGAACAGCTTCTCCCGTCCCCGGAAGTGGAGGCGGGCAAAGCCGTAGCCGGCCAGCAGGGAAGTGCTCACAGTGAGCGCTGCCCCGAGGACGCCGACAATCAGGCCGTTGATCAGGAAACGCCCAAACGGCCCGTAGTTCCAGGCTGTGACGAAGTTGGAGAACTCCTTCGCATGTAAGAAGCTCGACAGGCTGTTGTCGAAGGCGTCCGCCTCGGGCTTCAGTGCGGTGCCGATCCCCCAGAGGATAGGCAACAAAAGCAAGAACACCGCGATGGCGAGGCCGACGTTCGAAGTGATACGTCTTGCCCACGAGCGCTTGGTCTTGGGTTGGGTGGCGGTAGTCATGATTCGTAGTGGACCCAGCGACGTTGCAGCCGCATCTGTATGGCAGTAATCACTATGACGATGAGGAAGAGGACCCAGGCAATGGCCGACGCGTAACCCATCGCATAGTCGTTAAAGCCTTTTTCGAACAGCCAGTAGACCAGCGTGGTGCTGCTCGTCCCGGGACCGCCATTGGTGAGGATGTAGGCCAGGTCAAACACCTGAAAGGAGGTGATCACTGTCAAGACTATGCCGAAAAAGAGGGTTGGCGACAACAGTGGTACGGTGACGCTCCAGAAGGTACGCCACCTCGACGCGCCGTCTATTTTCGAGGCGTCGTAGTAAATGTCCGGAATAGCATGTATTCCCGCCGTGAACAGCAACATGTTGTACCCGAAGCCCTGCCAGACGGCCACGATGATGATAGAGGGCATGGCCCACTGCGGAGCCGAGAGCCACTCCGGTCCCTGGACGTGAAACAGTCCATGGATGACTGAGTCAACGAGGCCCGTGCGAGTGGTCAAGAGCAAGCTCCACACCACGGCGTCGGCTACCAGCGGGGTGAGCACCGGCACAAAGAAGATCACGCGCAGTATGCGGCGGCCCCGGCTATATCCCTGCAGCCACACCGCCACACCCATAGCCACGATGACGTTGAGCGGCACGTAGGCCGCCACGAAGTAGAGCGTATTGTAAACTGCGCTACGAAACGTCGTATCCTTGGTTAGAAGCGTGACGTAGTTCCCGAACCCAATGAAGCTTTCCTTGCCTATCAGCGGCCAGGAAAAGAAGCTCAGGACGAGGGACGCTATCAGGGGGGCGATGGTGAAGACCAAGAACCCCACGCCGTTCGGGAGGAGGAAGAACAACGCGCTGCGGGCGTCCCCGTGCCTGCGGCTTGGAGCCCGCCTCGCTGTCACCCGTTTGGCAGTCGTGGTGCCGGTCGGGACCACTGTGGCTGACATGTTCTCCCTTAGTCTTTTTCGAACGCCGTGCTCATTCCTAGTCCCAAGGGGCCGTGCCTGTCCTACCGGGGGCGGACTTCGCAAAGGCACTGAAGGTGAGCCTGCAGCGCCCCACCAGAAAAGGTGGGGCGCTGCAGGACTGCTTCTTGGTTAGCCGACAGGCGTTCCCTGGTTGGCCTGCACGTAGGCCAACGCGGCTTGCGGGGTAATGCTCCCTTGCATCACGCCGACGATCTCTTCGGAAAAGGCGTCCGAGGTGCCGTTCCACTTGTTGGTGGTGACGTAGGCGACGGAGTTCTTCAGCTGGTAGGTCATGGCCGAGGCGGCATTGGGCACACCTGCGGCGGCCACGGTGTCGAACCAGTACTTCTGCTGGGCCGTACGAGCTGAGAAGGCCCGACCCTCGGAGGAGAGGAACTGCTCCGCTGCTGGGCTGGTCAGGCCCTCGATGGCCTTGATGGCGTCGGCGAGCAGCACAGACTTGTTAATTCCCGGGTGGTTCCTGTACAGGTCCGTGGAGACACCGAAGCCGGAGCCGGCCAGGATGCTCACCGACTTGCCGTTCGGCCCAACCGGCATCGGGGCCAGACCGATCTGGAACCTCTCGATTCCCGCCTTGACCGAGGCGATGTCGTTGATCAGGTCCCACGGCCCGTCGACGTACATGGCACCCACGCCATCCTCCCAGTTCTGCAGGTTCCAATTGCTGCCCGGGGCGTTGGAGGGGGGCAGGGGGGAGTCGCCGTCCTTGACCGGGGCGACGAACTGCGCCAGCAACTTGACGAGCTGCGGGGTGTCGATGTCGAGCTGCCCGTTCTTCAGGTAGCTGGCCCCCTCATCGACGGCGTAGTTCAGGAAATCGTCGATGTACGGGTCGTCGATGTAACCGTAAACGTTGCCCCCACTGTTCTTGGTCATCAGGGCGCAGTCGGCATAGAACTGCGACCAGGTCCAACCGGGTTGGGGCAGGGGGACCTTGTACTTCAAGAACTCGGTCTTGTTGTAGAACACGAAGTACGGGCCAAAATCGTAGGGCAACGCAACCTGCTGACCCGAGGAGTTCTTGAGCCCGTTGAGGATGCCCTGGTCGTAGTCCGCCAGGTTGAAGCCCGGCAACCCGTCGCTGGTCAGTTCGGCCGTGGTCAGCGGCAAGAAACCGGACTGGAACCCCGTGGTGCGCAGGCTCTGCACGGCGACCAGGTCGGGCTCGGTGTTGCTGGCGATCTCCGTCGGGAACTTCACCCAGTAGCTGTTCCAGGGCTGGTCATAGGTGAGCTTCACCGTGATCCAGGGGAACTCACTGTGGACTATGGAGGCGTCGTGGTCCCAGGCGGTGATCTCCGCCTGGCTACCGGTCCACATCTGCCAGGTCAGGGTGACCGGCGTCTCTCCCCTTGCTGATGAGGGGCGCGATGCGCTTGCACCTGCGCCCGTAGCACCCGCCAGAACCAAAGTGCTGCCCACCAACGTCGCGGCAAGCAGGGCTGACACGCCCCACGTCTTCCGCCTAGGCTTGGAATGGATCTTTAGGGTCTGTTGGCGTTTCAAGGATTTTCCCCTTTCTGTTTCGGCGCAAATACCTATTGCATTCGGCGCCAATAACTATTGCTTGCCATTATCGCAGTAACAACTCAATGACCGGCACTTCGACCTCCGGTCTGTGTACGGGTAGACGCAGCGTGAGGGTCCCTGGTGCTTGACCACCAAGCGTCGTGTTGAAGGCGGGTTTCTCCGAATCGATCACCTCTCTTTGTATCTCGGACCCATCGTGCAGGAAACGAGCAAATTCCACGCGTTCCGCCAGGCCCGGCAGGTGCAGGTGGCCAAATGGCCATGAGAACATGTGGAGGAACAGATGCTTGCCGTTCATGGTGTACCGGCAGTCAGGCGGTGCGACAAATGGGGCTGGCCCGCAACCGTAGACAGACCGCCCGTGGTGGTACATCCACCGCCCTATACGACGAAGTGTCGCCACCGCCCGGTCGTCGAACTCGCCCCGGGCAGTGGGGCCAACGTTCAAAAGAAGGTTCCCGTCCTTTGACACCCCGTCGACGAGCATCTTCACCAAGAGCTCGGGGGGCTTCCAGTCAAGGTTGTCCCTGTCATAGCCGAAGCTGCCGTTCAGGGTCTGGTTCGCCTCCCAGACGCGTTGGCTCCCTTGCAGGCGCATCGCACCGGCGGGTTGGTACTGCTCCGGCGTGGTGACGTCGCCAAGAAGCTCCAGGCGGTCGTTGACGACGATCCCTGGTTGAAGCTGGCGCACCATGGCCAACAGCTCCTCGGAGCCCCAGTCATCACGGCCTTTTCCCCCCCAGATTTCCGGGTGACGATCGGGCGGGTAGGAGAAGTCGAAGAACAAATAGTCGATCTTCCCGTACTCGGTGAGCAGTTCTCGGACCTGGCCTTGCAGGTAGTGCCGGTACTTCGCAATGTCTCTTTGAGAATTGGTCCGCTTGAACTCCTCGTCATCCCGTTGCGGGTGAAAACCGTCGATCGGGAAGTCGGGGTGGTGCCAGTCGAGTAGGGAATAATAGAAGCCCACCCGCAGACCCTCTGCGCGAAAGGCTTCGACCATCGGCCCCAACAGATCGCGCCCGGCCGGCGTGTTGGTTGCCTTGTAGTCCGTGAGCTGCGAGTCCCACAGGCAAAACCCTTCGTGATGCTTCGTCGTGACGACGAAGTAGCGCATCCCTGCAGCCCTCGCCTGCCTTGCCCAGGCAACGGGGTCGTACAGGTCAGGATCGAAGTGAGCGAAATAGGCTTCGTACTCCTCGTCGCTCAGGCGCTCTTTACTCTTGACCCACTCGGCTGTGCTGTCCTTGCCTATTTGCCTGGCAGGTACGGAGTAGAGGCCCCAGTGTATGAACAGGCCAAAGCGCGCCTCTTTGATCCAGTCCGTGTCAATGCTCTCCTTCACATCGCCTCCATACCGTCATGGCTTCGCCGCACCCGACTGCGCCTGGTCGCCTGTATGTTCCGCGCCCAGGTTCATATTGGTTCCTAATCGGGTAACGCCACCTTGCCCGTTACCCGTTCTAACGTTGCCGTTGGCGCTCAATAGGCGACCGCCACGGGGCTCGGGGACAGCAGCGCCACATTCGATCAGGCCAACATAAGAAGGATTGGGCCTCCTCCCGGACGATGTATCGCCGATCTTTCTTCACAATCCTCGTGTAATCGCCTGGCTGACGGGCCACCTGTCTCTACACCCGCCCAGCACGATCGCTACCGCTTGTCAGCGGTCCGCTGTTCTCGGGCTGCTTGCCTTGGCCCTTGCTCAGGTTCACTGGCACCCTCGGTCCGACAGCTGGGCTCCGACCGGGCGAAATAACGTTATCTCACTACTAAGATCGGTTTACCACCGGGTGTCAGAGCTGTCAAGGGATGCCGAAGAGGGCCGAAGATCGTTGGTCAGCAGCTGAGGAGAGGTCGAGGGAGTCGGTCCAGTTGCGGAGGGCTGCCCCAGCTAATTTTCTGCTCGGCTGGCTCCTGGCGCGCGAACGTTATCTCGAGGCGTCCCTGAGGGCAGGCGATGGTGCCGGCGCGGCACCGAGCTAACCGGGCGCCGGGACCCGGCCGCCGGGACCAAGATCAAGAACGTCCGCGGGCTCACGCCCTGTCAGAGCGCGGCGTTCCTTCACCAGCATGCCGTCGAGGCGGCCGTACTGGAGATTCCCCGGCGTCGGACGCACGTTCATATACTGACTATTGTGGATTACCCGAGCCCGAAGGGAAGGTTGTCTCGGCGCCCCACCATGCGCGACGTCGCAGCACTCGCCGGTGTGAGCCTCAGAACTGTTTCTCGTGTCATCAATGATGACCCGACGGTCGCGGACACTCTCAGGGAGCAGGTGCTTGGGGCGGTCGACCAACTTCACTACCGGCCCAACTTGACGGCCACCCACTTTCGGCGGCGGGATGGGCGGTCGTTCACAGTGGGCCTGCTTCTCCACGACGTTGCCAACCCTTTCCTGGCTACCGTTCACCGGGCCGTGCAGGACGTAGCCCGAGCTCACGGTTGCGATGTGCTCGCCGCCAGCGGCACTGACGACCCGTTGCGGGAACGCGAAGTTGTCGAACGACTGATAGCCCGCAGGGTCGAGGGGTTGATCATCATGCCGGCGGGAGACGATCACAGCTACCTCCAAGCTGAGCAAATGTCCGGGACGGCTATCGTGTTCCTCGACCGGCCTCCCGCCTTTCTCGCAGCTGACAGTGTGCTGGCCGACAACCGCAAGGGTGCGGCCAAGGGAGTGCGGCATCTCCTGCGCGGTGGGCACCGACGCATCGCCTATCTCGGCTACCGTCAATCCACTTGGACGAACCAGCAGCGCTACCAGGGTTATTGCGAGGCTCTGCGCGGACGAGGCGACGCTTTGGACCCGGCGCTGGTCCGTCACGGCCTGTGTACCGCCGAATTGGCCGAGGAAGCCACGACCGAGCTCTTGACTCGGCCTGTCCCGCCGGACGCCTTGTTCGCCGCCCAAGCCGCCATCACGATCGGAGCGATCAGGGCTCTGCGCTCTGTGAAGCAGAGCGCAACCACGGCTCTCGTCGGGTTCGACGACTTCAACACGGCCGATCTACTCGAGCCGGGCATCACGGTGGTGGCCCATGACCCGGTAGCGGTCGGAAGCTTGGCCACTGAGATCCTCTTTCGGCGTATAGAAGGTGACAGGTCTCCAATCACCGAGCATGTTCTCAAGGGGACGCTGATCCAGCGCGGATCCGGAGAGATCTCACCGGAGTTCAAGCTCAGCCGGTAGACGAAGGAGTTGGCAAGCAGCCGATCTTCCGGTCGATGAGTTTGGCTGTGGCCAGCTGCGCGACACCGAGATGAGAGTGAACCGGGCAGGCGAGCAGGGCCACAACCGTGACCGCGTCGCTCGATCTCAGCCGAGCGGACCTGGAATGTCTGCTGCGCCGCCGTTGCCAGCGGACTCGTCCGGCCGCACCCGTGACCGCAGGGTCCTCAACCAGGCGTCCGCCTTGGCTCGCGCCGCTGCGACCTGCTCGCGCTCTTTCGCACCACGCTCGCCGAACACGGGGTAGGAGCCGAGGAACTTCACGGAGGCGAGCTTGCCGTGCAACTCCTTCAGGCAGTCGCCGACGACCTCGTCGTTCAGGTGCCCCTCGAGCTCGATGACAAAGCAGTAGTCGCCTAAGCCGAGCTTGGTCGGGCGCGACTCGATCTTGGTGAGGTTCAGGTCCCGGGCCGCGAACTGCCCGAGGATCTGGTGCAGGTTGCCGGGGCGGTCGGCTTGCTGAAAGCACACAAGGCTCGTGCGGTCGTGGCCGGTGGGCGCGGGCAGGACGCCCGGAGCCACCAGCACGAAGCGGGTCTGGTTGCCGGCATGGTCCTCGACCGCTTGTGCGATCGTCGCCAGGCCGTAGAGACGCCCCGCCAGCGCCGGGGCGATGGCGGCGGTCCCATCGGGCACGGCCTCGCCGACGAGGCGGGCTGCCTCGGCCGTCGAGGACGCGTGCTCGAGCCGGGCGTCGGGGAGACGCTCGTGCAGGAAACGCCGGCACTGGGCGAGAGCGACCGGGATGGAAACGACCCGGCGGATGGCGCCGATGTCCGTGCCTGCAGGCGCGAGAAGGTCAAGGTGGACGTCGAGCACGTGCTCGAGCTGGATGAACAGCTCGACGTCGAAGACCAGGTGGTCGAGGGTGGCACTGACCGTGCCGTCGATCGAGTTCTCTATCGGGACGAAGGCGGCGTCGACCTCGCGACGGTGCGCCGCGTCGAGGGCGTCGGCGATCGTCGACATCGCGATCGGCCGTGCCTTGGCCAGGGAGGGGATCGACAAGAGGGCTTCCTCGCTGAAGGTGCCCTCGGGCCCCAGGAACGCGATCGAGCGCCAGGCCTGCGCCGGTGTGGCCATGAGGGCAGGATAGTGACACCCATGGACGAGCTCGAAATCAGGAGGCTGATCGACGACCTGCGATCGGGCGCCTGCTCACCCGACGACGCCGTGGCGAAGCTGAGGCGCCTACCGTTCGCGGAGCTCGGTTTCGCCAAGGTCGATCACCACCGGGCTCTGCGCCAAGGGCTGCCCGAAGCCGTCTACGGGCCGGGCAAGACTCCCTCTCAGTGCGCGGCCATCGTCGCCGAGATGCTCGCCGCTGGGAACAGCGGACCGGTCATCCTGACCCGGGCCGATGGGGAACAGGTCGCAGCCTCACTGCAAGCCTCCCCCGGCGGGCTCCGGACACCCCTCGAACCAGAGGCAGGTCGCCTCAGCACGGTCGTCTGGCGGGAGCGGCCGGAGCGACCCGGACGCGTGCTCGTATGCACGGCCGGGACGGGAGACCTGCCGGTGGCCGAGGAGTGCGCGGCGGTCCTTCGCGCGCTCGGCTTCCGTCCCTCGCTCCTCGGCGATTGCGGGGTGGCAGGTGTTCACCGGCTCTTCGCGTCGATCGAGGACATCACCGGCGCCGACGCCGTCGTCGTCGTAGCCGGGATGGAGGGGGCTCTGGCGAGCCTTGTCGCCGGGCTCACGCCGGCACCGGTCATCGCAGTTCCGACAAGCGTCGGCTACGGCGCCTCGCTGGAAGGAGTGACGGCCTTGCTTGCCATGCATGCCTCGTGCGCGGCCGGGATCACGGTCGTGGGGATCGACAACGGTTTCGGCGCAGCGTGTGCTGTGGGGAGGTTGCTCCGATGACGAGCGGGACCGGCAAGCGTCGGGCAAAGCTGGGCTCGGAGGAGGCACCGACCGGGAGCGGGAGGGGGACGGGCAGGCGCGTCGCCTGGTTTCACTGCTTTTCGGGCATCGCCGGGGACATGGCGCTTGGCAGCCTCGTCGACGCCGGCGCCGACCCGACCGAGCTCGAGCACATGTTGGACCGCCTTCCGATCGACGGATGGTCGCTCAACTTCGAGCCGGTGCTGCGCAACGGCATCGCCGCCACCCAAGCCGTCGTGAAGGTGCGCGACGACGCCGTCGTGCGGACTTTCCCCCACGTGATGGCCATTTTGGAGGAGGCCCGGCTGCCCGAACGGGTACGCGGCCGTGCCACCGCGGCCTTCTCCCTCCTCGCCACGGTCGAAGGGCGACTCCACCGGCGCCCGATGTCGCAGGTGCACTTCCACGAGATCGGTGGCCACGACACGATCGTCGACATCGTCGGGACCGCTTCGGCCCTCGAGCTGCTCGAGGTGGCCACGGTCTCGGCGAGCCCCGTTGCCACCGGGCTCGGGATGGTCCGTAGCGCCCATGGCATGCTGCCCAACCCGGCGCCGGCGGTGGTCGAGCTGCTCGAAGGCATTCCCACCCAGGGCAGGGACATAAGCGTCGAGCTGACGACCCCAACGGGAGCCGCCATGCTGGCGGCCTGGGGCTCGGCTTTCGGGCCGATGCCGGCCATGACGATCGAGTCGACCGGCTTCGGGGCCGGCACGCGGGAGCTCGACGACCTGCCGAACTGCACCCAGGTCGTGATCGGCTCGCCGGCGGAGTCGATCCGGGCTTCGTCTTTCGGGCAGGGCCAGCAGCTCGTCCAGCTCGAGGCGAACCTCGACGATGTCACCGGCGAGACCCTGGCGCATGCCGTCGAGGCACTGCTCGGCGACGGCGCGCTCGACGCCTGGGTCACGCCCGTTCTGATGAAGAAAGGCCGGCCCGGTCATGTCGTTAGCGTCCTGTGCGACCCCGTCCTCGTCGGCGACCTCCGCCGTCTCTTGGTGCACGAGACGGGCACCCTCGGGGTGAGGGCGCATTCGGTCGAACGGTGGGCGGTGCCGCGCGAGCTGCTCGACGTCGACGTCGACGGCTACCGAGTACGCATAAAGGTCAGCCCGGGCCGTGTCAAGGCCGAGCACGCCGATGTCGCCCGCGTGGCGGCAATGACCGGGCTCCCTCTGCGCGAGGTGGCCGCCCGGGCCGAGGCCGCCTGGATGCGACAGCTCGACGCCGCGAAGCCACCGGTTCCTCCCGACCCCGGGCCGGGACCGATCACCCCGATGCGATCCTGATCTTCACTTCGTCGGTCTGACCGACACCTGGCGGCGGCGCTGTCACGGGCCCTTCCGGGAGGCTGCCGGCGCCGACCGAGACCCAGAGCGTGTACGCCCTTCCCGTCGATACCGCGAGCGGGGGCAGCGTCACCACGACAGAGGAACCCGGCGTGAGACGACCGATGCGCAGGACCGACGAGTGGGTGGCTACGCTCGGACGCCCCGGTGCGCTCTGGTTCCCGTTCGGGCCGGCCGACGACTCTGGAACCGCTGCTGCAGCAGCCCAGACGCGCGAGATCGGTGTGTTGCCGGCGTTCGCCACCACGAGGACGACCGAGACGCGCTGGGTCGGCGGCAGGACCGAGGTCGAGCCCAGGGGGGGCAGCTGCATCGTCGTGGTGGTGGAGGTCGAGGTGGATGTCGTGGTCGAAGTGGACGTCGTCGTCGGAGACGTCGTAGCCCCCGGGAGCACCGTCGAGGTCGTGGTGGAACTGGACGTGGAGGTGGTCGTGGGCGCTGGGGGCGCAATGGTCGTCGTGGGCAGCCCGTTGATGCGCACCACCGGTGGCTGCACGGTGACCGCCACGATCACGAGCTCCTCGTGGACCTGCAGCTGGGGCGAGCCCGACAGCTGGGCGACCCAAGCCGTCGCCGGCGTGTTCGTCCATGACGCCGGGTCGATGACCCATCTCGAAGCTGGAAGGCGGCCCCGGCCGCTGGAGCGTGGCAGCGAGCGCACAAAGTTGCGGTAGTCCCTGTCGCCGGCAATCAGCTCCTTGCCTGCCCGCACGACGAGGGATGCCGCCCTGGAGCGGACCTGCACGGCCGGAGCCGGCCCGATGGCCAGCTCAACGGCTCCGGCAAGGTCCCGCGAACCGCGGGCCCGGGCATCGAGCGTGGCCTGCAGCAGCCGGCTCGAGCGAACCGTGGGTGCAGGCACACCCAGGACGCCCAGTTGGGCCTGGTCCTCCGATGCTCCGGTGACGAGGTCGCCAAGGGCCTGTTCGAGGCTCGACCGGTCGAGCGAGCCGGCGCCGTTGCGCACCAGGTGCATCGTCGAGGCAAGCGTGGTGGACTCGTCGATGACGGGGATGACCTCAGCGACGTAAGTCTCCGCCGCGATACGGCTGGACGTGCGACCAGAGCGCACGACGTCGGCTGCGACCTCGCCGACAACGACGGCGAGGACGATGACCGCCACCACCACGGCCACGATGCGCCCGGTCGAGCGACGCGCGGGCGGGAGGCTCCCCCGTCGCCAACCTGTGGTCATCGCCGAAGAAGCTACCCCTTGTGCCGGTGACAACCCGGACGACAGATCCGACGGTGCCTGCTCAGGGCCCTGGTTCAGCTTGCGATGACGGTGCCGGAGGCTGTCGGTGCTCGATGGGCCTCACCCCCGGGGCGGGATCACTCCCCGGCGGCGCCTCTGGCCACGCTCACCTGGCTCTTGGTCGACCGCCAACTGACCGTCGGCCGGATGGCGTCGAACTCCACCCGGTCCTTGTGGCGCTTCGCGGTCTCGATGAGCACCTCGATCGTGGCGTCTTCCAGGAAGTGGGGCTTCAGACCGAGCGCTGGCAACTGCGTGGCCACAGCCTGGTAGTAGTGCTCTTCCTTCTCCACGCGTGGGTCGGGAACGCTGTCTATGACGACATCGCCCCCGGCGACCTTGGCGGTCCACTCGGCAAGCTGGTTCACCGAGAACGACTCGGTGAACTGGTTGAACACGCGGAACTCGCCGGCTTCCGGGGGATTGACACACGCCAGCTCCACACAGGCGAGCGTGTCGCGGATGTCCAGCATGCCTCGCGTCTGGCCGCCCTTGCCGTAAACGGTGAGCGGGTAGCCGACCGCCGCCTGAACCGCGAAGCGGTTCAGCACCGTCCCGAACACCCCGTCGTAGTCGAAACGGGTCAGAAGGTCGCGGTGCATCGACGTCTCCGGGGTCACCTGGCCGTAGACGATCCCCTGGTTCAAGTCGGTCGAGCGAAGGCCCCAAATCCGGCAGGCGAAGTGGATGTTGTGGCTGTCGTGGACCTTCGACAGATGGTAGAAGGAACCCGGCTGCTTCGGGTAGGGCAGCAGGTCGGTGCGGCCCTTGTGGGTGATCTCGATGAAGCCTTCCTCGATGTCGATGTTCGGCGTTCCGTACTCGCCCATCGTGCCGAGCTTGACGAGATGGATGCTCGGATCGATCTCGGCAATGGCATAGAGCAGGTTCAAGGTGCCCACCACGTTGTTCACCTGGGTGTAGACCGCGTGTCGGCGGTCGATCATCGAGTAGGGCGCGGAGCGCTGCTCGGCGAAGTGGACCACTGCCTCGGGGGCGAATTCCCTCAAGGTCTGCTCGACGAACACGGGGTCGGTCAGGTCGCCTATGAAGGGCTGGACCACGTTGCCCGAGACTTCCTTCCAGGTCGTGATCCGCCTTTGCAACTGTCGGATTGGCACCAGGCTGTTGACACCCATCTCGTCGTCGTAACTCCGCCGGGCGAAATTGTCGACGACGCCGACGTCGTGGCTACGCGCGGACAGGTGCAGCGCCGTCGGCCAGCCAAGGTAACCGTCGCCACCGAGTACGAGGATCCTCATCGGTCTTTCTTCTCCTTGTCGATCGCGGGTCGTACGCTGCCCAGTTCGCGTAATTGACCGGGTGTGCCTGCCTAGCCGCGCCAAAATAGCCCCCCGAGAGCTTCCATGCCGGACTCACGGGATGCCCTGACGCGACCCCAGAGGACGCCCGGGACAGAGTTTACCCAACCAGGTGCCGCAGAGGCGACTCTGTGGATACCCTAAGGCATCTCGCCATACCGGCGAGGGGTCAGGTCGGGCTTTTGGAGTCCCCGCATGGACACACGTTTCTACCTCGATGTCAACCGTTTCGCCATGCGAACGGCGTGGGCTCACGGCGTGCTCGCGTTCTTCGCCCGTCCCTCCGCGCTCGGGATCCTCGCGGTCGTTCTTGCCCTGGCCCTGGCTCGCGCCCGAGTGACCGGCTTTGGAGGTTCCGACATCGACCAGATCGCGGCCCTCGTCTGGGCAGCTGTCGGCAGCGCGCTGGCTTACGCAATCTCGCTGCCGATCGTGCACCTGGTCGGGCGCACCCGACCCTTTGTCGCGATGCCGCAAGCAGCGGTGCTGGTCGCGAGACCGACCGGGTTCAGCTTCCCGAACGATCATGCGGTGATCGCCGGCGCGTTTGCCGCCGCGCTCTGGTTGAGCCGAGCCCGGCTGATGGCGGCGATCGCGACGTTGGTCGCGATCATCGTCGCCTTCGCGCTCGTCTACTCGGGCACGGCCTACCCCGGCGACGCCGCCGGCGGTCTCCTCCTCGGAACGCTCGTGAGCCTTGCGCTCTACCCCTTCGCGATCGGTTCGCTGCGGGACCTGGCCCATGCCGTCGCCCGTTCGCCCCTCAAGGTCCTGGTCGGAGGTGGCCATCACGGAGGCGCAGTCGGCCCGGGGCCGGCTTCCCGCCCGACACTCGTCGGCGAGAGCGGTGCGGTCCGCATCCTCTCGCCCGAGGAGGTCCGGGCCGGTCGCACCAAGCCGAGCGGTCACGCCGGCCCGGCTCGGATCCTGCCACCGGGGCAAACGGGCACCGGTAGCATTCTCCCGCCCGACGAGACGGGAGGAATTTCCATCCTCCCGCCCCGTGATGCGGGGTCGGGATCCGGAGCCGGCACGGCCCGGAGCTGAACCCAAGCTGGTCACCGAGGCATCTCGGTGCGAAGCTCGTGACAAAGCCGGTGTGGCGCAGCTGGAAGCGCAGGCGACTTGTAATCGTCAGGTCGTGGGTTCGAGTCCCACCACCGGCTCGGACGAATCGGACGGGCTGTGAGCTCAGCGGTAGTCGCGCGGGATCGTGAAGATCCCGCCCTTGGGGCGAGCGCCCTGGTCCTCGGCGGGGGCCGGTTGCGACTGGCTCGAGCCGCCGGGGCCCGTCGAGCCGCCGCCCGTCGAGCCGCCGGGGCCCGTCGAGCCGTCGTCGCCGCCAGCCGGGGCACCCGCCATGACCGGCACGAGCTCGACGTCCTCGTCGAGCGGCAGCGGGTCCAAGCTCAACTCGACGTCGCCAGGGCGCGGCTCGCTTGGAACCGTCGTGTAGCCGCCCTCGCTCGAGCGCATGATGACGTTCGCACGCTTGCGCTGCCCGGCTGTCGGCACGCTCTGCAATTCCTTGCAGATCTGGTAGGCGACCGGGTACACGATCAAGGGCACGAGGATCACCAGGAAACGGAAGGACGTCAGCACGACGTTGAGCGAGATCGACAGGTAGTTCGCCAGGACGTCGGTGGCGCTCGCTCCGAAGAGCACGAAATAGAAGGCGAACACCGCCGCGCCGAACGCCGTGCGCTTCGGCTTGTCCCGCGGACGGTCCAAGATCTGATGATCGGCGTAGTCGTGGGTCAGTCGCGCCTCAATGAAAGGCCACGCCTGCAAGACGCCGAAGGTGATGCCCGGCAGCAGGATGGCAGGGAAGAAGACGTTGGGGACCATATGCCCGAAGCCGACTATCTCCCAGCTCGGCATGATGCGCAGCGCCCCGTCGAGCCAGCCCATGTACCAGTCCGGTTGCACGGCATAGCTCACCTTGTAAGGGACGTAAGGACCGTACAGCCAGATGGGGTTGATCTGGAACGCGGCGCTCAAAAAACCCGTGACCGCGACCACGAGGAGCATGAAGCCGCCCGACTTGGCGGCGAAGTTCGGCCACAGGGGCGCCCCGACGACGTTGCGCGACGTCTTGCCCTTCCCTGGGAACTGCGTGTGCTTCTGGCGTACGAGCATCCCGAGATGGGCTCCGAGGAGCCCGACGATCACCGCCGGGAGGATCAGCACATGGAGGATGAAGAACCTCGGGATGATCGCAGTACCTGGGAAGTTGCCGCCGAAGAGGAAGAAGGCCATGTAGCTGCCTATCAGCGGGATCGACTCCACGATGGAGAAAGAGATGCGGATACCGGTCCCCGAGACGAGGTCGTCGGGCAGCGAGTAGCCGAGGAAGCCGTTGAAGATGGCAAGGATGAGCATGGTCGAGCCCACTATCCAGTTGAGCTCGCGGGGCTTGCGGAAGGCCCCGGTGAAAAAGACGCGGAGCATGTGGACGACGATCGAGCCGACGAAGATGTTCGCCGCCCAGTGGTGCATCTGGCGCATCAGCAGGCCGCCGCGCACGGCAAAGCTCAGGTTCAGCGTCGAGGCGAAGGCCTCCGAGACCAGCTGGCCGCGAAGCGGCCCGTAAGAGCCGTCGTAGGGGACGATCTTGCTCGAGGGCACGAAGTACAAGGTCAGGAAGATTCCCGTCCCCAAGAGCACGATGAACGAGTAGAGGGCGATCTCGCCGATCAAGAAGGACCAGTGATCCGGGAAGATCTTGTTGACCATCCGGCGGCCCGAGCCCGAGATCCCGAGCCGCACGTCGAACCAGTTGAAGATTGGGTCAATCATTGCCCCGCTCCCAGTACCCGGGTCCCACGGGCTCGTTGTAACCGTCCTGGGCGCGGAAATAGCCTTCGTCGTCGATGTAGAGGGGAAGCTGGGGCAACGGTCGGGGTGCGGGTCCGAAGATCGGGATGGCGGCGTCGGTGACGTCGAACAAGGACTGGTGGCACGGGCAGAGCATCTTCTCGGTGAGCTCCTCGTAGAGGCCCACGGGGCAACCGGCGTGCGTGCACACCTTCGAGAAGGCGATGTATCCGAGCGGCGCCCAGGTCGCCCGCTGTTGCGCGAACTGCGGCGGCGGCTTCATGTACCCGCTCTCCAGGAGGGTGACGTGGATCAGCATGGTCTGGGAGTAGGCGCCGCCGACGTCGTCGGGGGGGAACACCGTAACGAACCCTCCCACCTCGATGTCGGCCGGCTTGATCTTGCGACCGGTGATGTCGACGAGATAGGAGCCTTTGCGCCAGGCCGTCTTGCGCAGGGTCGTCTTCGGGAGCGGGCCGAGGGAGCGGATCAAGGGGAACGCGAGCACCACGCCGAGGATCCCCGATGCGAGGCCGAGTGCCTTGAGGAGCACGCCGCGACGCTCGACTGCCATCTTCCCGCGGCTCGCGAAGTCCTCCATGAACTCCTCGCGCTGGGTCGGAGTCGGCTCGAGGCTGTGGCGCGTCTCCTCGAACGGCCCCCGCGGCATCAGGTACTTGCCCCACACCACCAGCCCGTAACCGAGGCCTGCAAAGCCTATGGTGAAGGTGATCGCGAGCCAGAAGTTGGAGTAGTTCTGCCAGTAACAGGCGCCGAAACCGGCAAAGCCCGCCGCCGACAGCAAGAACCCCGAGACCGCCACCCTCTCGGCCCGACGCGGGTTCTTCGCTGCCACCTGGAACTGGGGGGCGTCCGGGCGGGCCGCGCTGACAGGGATCTTCTTGTGGCCGCTCGGGACTTGTTCGGGCGAGCCGGTCGGGCCGCCGGCGTTCTCAGGCATGCGCGAGCTCCCCGTGTTGGATGCCAGTGTGATCGCCCGCGTGGCCGTCGCCGCCCTCGGGGCCTTCATGGCCTTCGTGGCCTTCGTCTTCTTCGGGCTCGTTGCGGTCGCCCACCCAGAGCGCCGCGAGCAGGGTGAGGCCCACGCCGACGAACAGGCCGACGAATCCCTCCGCCACCGGGCCGACACCTCCGAGGGAGAACCCACCGGGGCTCACCGGCTGCTGGATGTTCTCAACCACGTAACCGACGATGTCGACGACCTGCCCGGGGGAGATCGTCCCGGGCCCAAAGCGCGGCATGTTGCCCGGACCGGTCCGGATGGCCTCCCACACCATCGTCTTGGTGACACCGTGCAACGAGGGCGCCTGGATCCCGTCCGCGAGGGCGTCGCCGGCGCCGGTGATCGTGTGGCACGGCGCGCAGTTGAGCGCGAACAGGCTGAATCCCTCGGCCACGTCCGCGTGCGAGATCTCAAGACCGAAGGGGATGCCCGGATTGCCGGGCGTCGTCGGCGCCAGGGAGGTGACGTACCTCACGATCTCGAGCACCTGGGCGCGGTCGAACTTCGCCGGTTTGCGCTCGGGCTCGGCAGCGGGCTCGGCGAGAGGCATCCAACCGCTCGAGAGCCACAGGTCGACCGTGGCACCCCCGACACCGAGCAGAGGCGGGGCCCGGACGCCGCCCTCGGCGCTTATCCCGTGACAGCTGGAGCAGTTCTCGACGAACAGGGTGCGTCCGGCGGCTAGCTCGTCCGCGTCGGTCGGGCTGTCCTGGCTCGTGAGGCTGGCGGAGGCCACCTCGGTCGAGCCGGAAGCCCGGGAGGCGTCGCCCCGCCCGCCGCCGAGCACGAACACGCCGACGAAGCTCGCCGACACGAGGAGCGCCAGGGTCAAAAGGGCGCGACGCCAAAGTGTCGGCGAGGTCACGAGAGCAGGAACAGGGCGCTGAACAGCCCAATCCATACGAAGTCGACAAAGTGCCAGTAGTAGCTGACAGCCTGGAAGACAGCCGTCTCTCCCGGGTCACCACCCTTGATCGAGCCGGCGAGACGTCCCAGCAGGGCCAGCATGGCCACGAGCCCCAAGAGCACGTGCAGCCCGTGAAGGCCGCTCATTATGTAAAAGAGCGAGCCATAGACGTTCGTGTGCACCCTGAAGGGAAGGGTCTTCCACTCGTACATCTGGTTGCCGAGAAACCCAGCCCCGAGGATGAAGCTCACGATGATCCAGTTGCGAGCCTTCTTGTACTCGCCACGCTCCTGGGCCCACACGCCAAGCTGAAAGGTCGGGCTGGAGGCGAGGAGGACGACGGTGAAGATCAGTGCTTGGATCGTGTCGAGATGCGCCCCGGAGGGGAAGGTCCCACCCGGAGGCCAGTGCGGCATGTTGTGAGCGCGGATCGTGAAGAAGGCCGCGAAAAGGCCGCTGAAGAACATGAACTCCGAGCCAAGCCAGACGACGACGCCAACGGCGAGCATTTGAGGCCCCCCCGGCTGCAGTCGGCTGTGCGGGCGCGGCAGTACTGCTGCGTCGCTCACGGCGTACTTTCTACTTGAAGCGCGCGGCACAATCCAGCCAAACGCGCAAAAAAATGTGGCTTGTGCCAGGGCCGGGATACTGTCGTGCCGTGAAAACCGCCGATTCGCCCTTCCTTCGGGCGTGTCGTTGCTCACCTACCGGGCGCACGCCGGTGTGGTTCATGCGCCAGGCGGGCAGGTCGCTTCCCGAGTACCGCCGCTTGCGCGGCGACGGCGACATCTTGGAGGCCATCGCCAAGCCTGAGCTCGCGGCCGAGCTCACACTGCAGCCGGTACGCCGTTACGGCGTCGACGCGGCCATCTTGTTCTCCGACATCGTCGTGCCCCTCGCCGCGATCGGAGTCGGCGTCGAGGTCGTGGCGGGACGGGGCCCGGTCATCGACCGTCCGTTTCGCGCGCCCGAGGACCTGAGACGCCTTCGGCCCCTCGAGCCCGAAGCCGACCTCGCCCACGTGCTCGAGACCGTGCGTATCGTCGCCGGCGAATGCGAGGTCCCCCTTATCGGCTTCGCCGGCGCCCCGTTCACCCTCGCCAGCTACCTCGTGGAAGGTGGTCCGTCCAAGAACTTCGCGCGCACCAAGGCCCTCATGCACGCCGAGCCCGAGTTGTGGCACCGGATCGTCGACAGGCTCGCCGACATCGCCCTCGCCTCGCTGCGGGCCCAAGTCGAAGCTGGCGCATCCGCCGTCCAGCTCTTCGACAGCTGGGCCGGATCCCTCTCCCCGGCTGACTATGCCGCTTTCGCATTGCCGGCGTCGCGCAAGGTGCTCGAGGGCACAGGCGATCTCGGCGTCCCGAGGATCCATTTCGGTGTTGGCACCGGCGAGCTGCTCGGGCTCATGTCCGAGGCCGGGGCCGACGTGGTGGGAGTCGACTGGCGGGTGACGCTTCATGCCGCTCGCGCTCGTATCGGTGCCGGGAAGGCGGTCCAGGGCAACCTTGACCCCGCCGTGTGCCTGGCGCCGGTCGGCGTCGTCATCGAAGAGACGACCAAGGTCCTCTTTGATGCGGGCGGCGCGCCCGGCCACATCTTCAACCTCGGTCACGGCGTCCTGCCCGAGACCGACCCCGGTGTGCTCGCCCAGGTGGTCGAGACGGTGCACGCCTGGCAGCCCGGTACGTCCGCCAGCGAGGAGGCCGGCCGATGACGCCCGTGGCGGGACGAATCGGGGTGCTGGTCATGGCCTACGGGACCCCGGCCTCGCCGAGCCAGGTCGAGGCCTTCTACACCGACGTACGCCGCGGGCGGCCACCGAGTGCCGATCAGTTGGCGGACCTGGTCAGGCGCTACGACGCCATCGGGGGAACCTCCCCGCTCTCGAGGCGCACGGCCGAGCAGGTGGCAGGGATCCAAGGGCAGTTGGAGCTCCGTTTCCCCGGCCGGTTCCTCTGCGTGCTCGGCAACAAGCACTCCGAACCCCGTATCGAAGACGCCGTCGAGGAGCTCGCCGCTCAACAAGTGAGCCGCCTTGTCGGCTTGGTCCTCGCGCCCCACTATTCGCGGGGGAGCGTCGGCGGGTACCTGGCCCGTGCGAACCAGAAGGCAGAGGATCTGGGCATGTCGGCCGCCTTCATCGAGCACTGGCACGACCACCCCGTGCTCATCGAACTGCTCGCCGAGCGGGTCGGCCGGGCGCTGGAGTCGCTCGGCTCTTCGGGTGAGCTCGCTCGGGTGAACGACCAGCTGCTCCTGCTCGTGACCGCGCACAGCCTGCCGATCCGCGTCGTCGCCGACGGCGACCCCTACGTCGACCAGATCCGGCGCACAGGGGAGCTCGTGGCCTCGGTCGCCCGCCTCGATCGCTGGGAGGTCGGCTGGCAGAGCGCCGGCCGGACGCCTGAGCCCTGGCTGGGCCCTGACATCCTCGAGAGACTGCGGTCGCTTCCGGGCGAGAACGTGCGCGCCGTGGTCGTCTGCCCGGCCGGTTTCACCTCGGATCATCTCGAGATCCTCTACGACCTCGACATCGACGCCCGTCGCGTGGCTGACGAGGTGGGCGTGGCCTTCGCCCGCACGGCGTCTTTGAACGCCGAGCCCAGGATGTGCGCCGCTCTGGCCGATCTCGTCATCTGTCGCGCGGAGAAGCTCTGAGCGATGAGCCGTGTCGTCGTCGTCGTCGGCGGTGGGATCAGCGGGCTCGGCGCGGCCCGTGTCCTCGCCGGCGGGCCTCTCACGGCCAGGCAGCCTCACGGCGGCGCGGACTCGAGGGAAGGCGCCCGAGCCGGCGCCGAGGTCCGCCCCGGCGGCGCGGACCTCGAGGTCATGGTGATCGAGTCCGATGACCGCTTCGGGGGCAAGATCCTCTCCAGCGAGTTCCGCGGACGTCCGGTCGACCTCGGACCCGACAACTTCCTCACTCGGAACCCGAGCGCCGCAGAGCTGTCCCGCCAACTCGGGATCGGCGAGGACCTCGTGGCCCCTGCGACGAGCTCCGCCTCGGTGGTCGCGCGGGGACGGCTCCACCCCCTCCCGGCCGGGCTCATCCTCGGCCTACCCCCCGACCTCCTCGTTCTCGCCCGTTCACGGATCGTGAGCGCCCGCGGCCTTGCCCGGGCGGCGCTCGACCTCGTGCCCTTGGGCAAGCCCATCTCGGCCTCGAGCCTGGGTCTTCCCCCGGAGCCTGCTGCACCCGGCCGCGTCACGACACCCGGCGGGGCAGGCGACCCGGGCGGTCCTGAGTGGAGCGCCGCCTCGATCCTGGAGCGCCGTCTCGGCCGGGAGTTGGTCGAGCGCCTCGTCGACCCGTTGCTCGGCGGCATCAACGCCGGTGGCCTGGACCACCTGTCGCTCACCGTCGTCGCCCCCCAGGTCGCGCAGGCTCTCGTCGGCCATCGCAGCGTGACCGGCGCGCTGAGGCAGATGATGCGGGACAGGCCCAAGCCATCGCCAGCCGAGAGCGCCAGAGAGAGGCCGTTCTTCCTCGGAATGCGGGGGGGGCTCGGCCGTATCGTCGAGGAACTCGTCTCGGACTTGCAGGTTCGAGGCGTGAAGCTCCAGACCGGCACGACCGTCACGGGTCTCCGGCGAACCAGGGACCGCTGCGAGCTCGAGACAACCGACGGGACCGTCCTCGCAGACGGCGTCGTGCTCGCGACTCCGGGCCACGTTTCCGCGCGCCTGCTCGTCGAGGACGCCCCAGTGGCCGCCGCCGAGCTCGGCTCGATCCCTCATTCGAGCGTCGCCCTCGTGACACTCGCCTGGGCCTCGGGCGCGATCGGGCGGCTTCCGCAGGGGAACGGTTTCCTGGTGCCTCGCCGCGAAGGGCAGATCATCACCGGCTGCACGTTCCTGTCTGCCAAGTGGCCGTACGTGGCCGCGCCCGGCGAAGTCGTCATCCGAGCCTCGACGGGACGCTACGGCGACGAACGCTCCTTTTCGATGTCCGACGAGGAGCTCACCGACGCGGTGCTCGGTGAATTGCGAAGGCTGATCGGCACCGCCGCCCCTCCCCTCGCCAGCCTGGTCCAGCGCTGGCCGCGGGCCTTCCCGCAGTACCTGCCCGGGCATCTGCGAAAGATCGAGCGGGCACGGGCGGCCCTGAGCGAGCTGCCTGCGATCGAGCTCGCGGGGCCGTCGCTCGGAGGGATCGGGATCCCGGCCTGTTTGACAAGTGGCGAGCGGGCCGCTTTGGAGGTTCTCGATCGCCTAGGCGCATGAGGCGCACGGGCCGGCTGCTGCGCGCTCTCGCCCCGCTCGGCGGCGGTGCTCTCGTGGCGCTCTCGCTGCCGCCGTTCGGGCTCTGGCCGCTGGCGTTTGTGGGGGTGGCGGTCATCACCTGGGCGCTGCGGGAGCGGTCCCCCGGCGGGCGGGCGGGCGCAGGCTTGCTGGCCGGTGTCGGGCAGTTCGTGATCGGCCTCGCCTACGTGGACAAGTTCACGTTTCTCGGCTACGCGGTGCTCGTAGTCTTCGAGTCCGCCCTCTTCGCCGTCGCCTGCGCCCTCGCCCCGAGCGGGCGAGCCCGGGTGCCGGCTCTGGCCGCACTGCTGACGCTCGCCGAGTGGGCCAGGGATCGCTGGCCCTTCGGGGGCGTGCCCCCGGGAGGGATCGCTCTCGGGCAGGTCGGTGGTCCCCTGCAGGGCACCGCCCGCGTCGGTGGCACCGTCTTGCTGGTGGGCGTGACCTACCTCGCGGGCGTCGCGCTCGGCGATCTCGCCGTGAGCTGGCAGCGGCGGAGGCGGGCGCTCAGCCGCCAGGGCGACAATGCCCTCGTCGGAAGCTTCCTGAGCGTGGCCCTCGTGGTCGCGCTGGGCGTCTGGGGCACCTTCGCACCCGACGGCGGGCCGCCGCTACGGACTCTGCGCGTCGCCATCGTGCAAGGCGGCGGCCGGCGGGGCCTGTCCGAGCTCCAGGTCCCGCCCTCGGTCGTGTACCTCGCCGCGCTGCAGACGACCTTGCGGGTCCGGCCCCCGGTCGACCTCGTGCTCTGGCCCGAGGATACCGTGGCGCTCGACCAGCCCCTCAGGGGCTCACCGGCGTCCGCGCAGCTCTCCGAGATCGCACGGGACCTTCACACGACGCTCGTGGCGGGGGTCACCGAGCCCGTGGGCTCCACCAGGTTCCGAAACGAGATCGTCGCCTACTCGCCGTCGGGTGCCCTCGTCGCCGTGTTCGTGAAGGTCCACCGAGTGCCTTTCGGCGAGTACGTGCCGTGGCGGTCGTTCTTCTCCCACCTCGCGAATCTCCAGGCAATCCCACGAAATGCGATCGCGGGCCACGGCAGCGGGATGATGGCCACGCCGGCGGGAGCTGTGGCCGTGCTCGTGTCCTACGAGGTGTTCTTCCCCGACCGCGGGCGGTCGGGCGTGAGAGCCGGGGGAGAGCTCATCCTCGTCCCGACGAACACCTCGTCCTATCCGAGCGCGCAGGCTCCCGCGCAGGAGATCGCGGCATCCCGCCTGCAGGCGATCGAGGAGGGCCGCGACCTGCTGCAGGCCGCGCCGACCGGTTACTCAGCCGTCATCGACAACCGGGGCAAAGTGCTGCAAAAGACGCGGCTGTCGGTCTCGGCGGTGCTGCGCGCCACAGTGCCGCTTCGCGACGGGGTCACGCTGTACACCCGCTTCGGTGACATTCCGACCCTCGTGCTGTCACTTTGCGGAGTCCTCGCGGGCTGGGTGAGCGTGCTCGCGGAGCGCCGTCGCAAGCGGCCCTTGCCGCAACGGCGCTGAACGAATGAAGTCACAAAGCCGGGTCGGCGGTGTCGGTGGCCGCCAGCTCGGAGAGCCCCGGCTCTGGATCGGCCCTGTGGCCGGTGGCGATGGCGGCCGCGTCCGGCGGGTCGTCGCCCGGCTCGCTCGGCGCCGCGCCCGTGGCCTCGGCGACAGGGGTGCCGAACAGGAACCGGTTGAAGATGAAGTAGCGGGCCGTCCACAACACGGCGTAGGTGAACAGGTTGGCGCAGTTCACTATGAGCGCCCGCTCGAGCGAGCTGCTCATCCGGTCGGCGAAATGCGCCGCCAGGCCGACGGCGCCTGTCGACAGCACCATGGCGGTGAGCGTGATCGTCCAGAAAGGCACGACCTCTCCCCAGAGCTTCGACCGGCCTCGCTTGCCCCAAGTCCAAGTGCGGTTCAGGTAGTACGCCGGGATCGAGGCGACGATCGTCGCGATCACGTTGCATTCCATCGCCGGACCGACGTTCCAGACGTGGTACGTGAGGAAGAGAACGATCTGGGTCACCAGTGTCGAGACGACCGACACCGAGGCGTACTTCCAAAGCCGCCTGAAGTGTTCCGTGCGCAGGAACGCGCGCACATGGCTCACGAGGGGGGCCATGGGCAGAGTCTATCGTCTGACCCGTGACCGAAGCCCTGCGCGAGCTCATCGAATTGCTCGACCTCGAGGTGATCGAGGTGAACATCTTCCGCGGCAAGAACCTCGACGAGACACGCCTGCGCGTGTTCGGCGGCCAGGTTGCCGCACAGTCGCTCGTCGCCGCCGGCCGGACTGTCGAGCGGGGTCGCGTCCATTCCCTGCACTCGTATTTCCTGCGCCCCGGCGACCCCACGACGCCGATCCTCTACGAGGTCGACCGCATCCGCGACGGCCGCTCGTTCACGACCCGGTGCGTGGTGGCGATCCAGCACGGCCGGGCCATCTTCAACCTCCAATGCTCGTTCCACATCGACGAGGGCCCGGGTCTCGTCCACCAGGCGGAGATGCCAAGGGTGCCCCCACCAGAGGACCTGCCGACCTTTCGCGAGTGCCTCGAGCCCTATCGAGAGCAACTGCCGGATTGGTTCCAGCTGGACAGACCACGGCCGATCGACCAGCGCTACATCGGCGAGGTCCCGTGGCTGCCGTCGGCCAGTCAGGAGACCCGCCAGCAGCTGTGGGTACGCGCCGACGGCGAGCTGGCCGACGACCCCCTCCTGCACGCCGCCGTGGTCGCCTACGCCTCGGACATGTCGATCATCGACTCGATCCTCAAGCCGCACGAGCTCAGCTGGGAGACCGGGGCGACCATGGTGGTCAGCCTGGACCACTGCATGTGGTTCCACCGCCCGTTGCGGGCCGACCGTTGGCTTCTTTTCGATCAGGACTCCCCTGTCACCTACGGATCCCGCGGCCTGGCGAGAGGCCTGATGTTCGACGAGGAAGGTCGCCTGGTCGTCAGCCTCGTCCAGGAGGGCCTGGTCCGCGTGAGGGCGCCAGCCGTGCCTCAGCGAGAGCCCTGAGGGAGGCAAGCCATGCCCGTTGCCTTTGACGTCGGTTTCGGTATCTTCCTGGCGCTCATGGCCGGGCTGGCCGTGTTCGTGGTGCGCTTCGCTATCCACGAGGCGCGCCGGCGGCCGGCGGCCGGCCCGCCTCGAGCGGGCGGTGGGCTAGAGGGACTAGACGAGCCCGCCGCGGCGGCTCTCGTGGATGACCCCGACGAGCGCCGAGACGGCTAGGAAGAGGCCGACGCCCAGCGTCCAGACTCCGAAGACGAGCGCCGCTGCCACAAAGGTGGCGCCGAGGCCGAGCACGAACGGCCAGATGCTGCTTCCTGGGAAGGCGCCCACCACGCCGGCCCCGTCCTCGAGGGAGGCGTCGGGGTCGTCCTCGGCTCTCCGGGGCATGCGGCGCGACCACCACAGGTAGTAGAGACCTGGCACGCAGCCGAGCAGGAACGACCCGAGGAGCATGATGCTGCCGGCGTCCTCGTGGCTCCAAAGCCAGTAGACGAGGCCGACGAGGCCGAAGAAGACGCCGACGAAGAGGAGCACGTAGGCCTCGACCTTCATTGGTCGCGCTCCCGCGTCCCGGGGGAGTCCCCGCCGTCGAAGCCGACCTCGTCCAGCAGGACCGCACTCCCACCGGTCGATGCCATCAGCCCCCCGAGTCTCGGTGGCTGGTGCTCGATGATCCGGTCCTCAGGATGGTTCTGGTCCCAGACCGGGCGCCGGGACCGGATAGGGGGGATCTTCAAGAAGTTGTGGTGCGGCGGCGGGGAGGTCGTCGCCCATTCCAAAGTGGCCGCGTCCCAGGGGTTGTCTCCTGCCGGGATCGGGTTCAGCCACGACACCACGACGTTGACGACGAAGAGCGCCACCGAGACGAGCAGGATCGCCGCGCCCACGCTCGAGATCCGGTTCAGGGTCGTGAAGCCGTCCGATGCGGCGTACTCCGCGATGCGGCGCGGCATCCCTTTCAACCCGAGCAGGTACTGCGGGTCGAAGGTGACGTTCGTGCCGATGAACATGAGCCAGAACGTCGCCTTGCCGAGCCCCTCTCGGAGCATCCGGCCCGTCATCTTGGGATACCAGTAGAAGAACCCGGCGAAGGCACCCATGACCAGCGCCATGACCACGCTGTGGAAGTGGGCGACAACGAAGTATGTGTCGTGCGTGGCGAAGTCGATCGGGGGCGACGCCAACAAGATGCCTGTCACCCCCCCGATCAAAAAGGTGGCGAGGAAGCCGATGCAGAACAGCATCGGCGTGTCGAACTTCACCGAGCCGCGCCACATCGTCCCGATCCAGTTGAAGAACTTGATCCCGGTTGGCACCGCGATCAGGTAGGACATCAGGCTGAAGAACGGGAGGAGCACCACGCCGGTGGTGAACATGTGGTGCGCCCAGACGCTCGTCGAGAGAGCGGCGATGGAGATCGTCGCGAACACCATGCCCCGATAGCCGAAGATCGGCTTGCGGGAGAACACGGCTATCACGTCGGTCACGATCCCGAAAAAGGGCAGGGCGAGGATGTAGACCTCAGGATGGCCGAAGAACCAGAAGAGGTCCTGCCAGAGCACGGGGACGCCACCGCCTTGGACCTCGAAGATATGGGCGCCGAGGTGGCGGTCGCACCAGAGCAGCACGAGGGCGCTCGTGAACACCGGGAAGGCGATCAGGATCAGGATGCCGGTCACGAGCATGTTCCAGGTGAAGATCGGCATCCGGAACATGGTCATCCCTGGGGCGCGCAGGTAGTAGATCGTGCTGACCAGGTTGACGCCGGTGAAGATGGCCGAGAAGCCCGTGAGAATGAGGGCCACGATCCAAAGATCGGGCCCGGCGCCCGGAGTGTTGATCGAGTTGGAGAGCGGGGCGTAGGCCACCCAGCCGAAGTCGGCTGCTGATCCTGTCGTCACAAAGCCGGTCATCATCAACAAGCCGCCGCCCAGGTAAAGCCAGTAAGACAGGGCGTTCAGCCTCGGGAAGGCCATGTCCGGCGCACCGATCTGGAGCGGAACGATGTAGTTCGCGAGGCCACCGAACGCGACCGGCCCGACGAAGAGATAGATCATCAGGCTGCCGTGCATGGTGAACATCTCGTTGTAGGTGTGCTGCGACAAGAAGGTGCTGTCCGGGCTCGCCAGCTGGGCGCGGATCAGCATCGCCATTGATCCGGCGAGGAGGAAGAAGATGACCGCGGTGACCGTGTAGTTCTTGCCGATCACCTTGTGGTCGGTTGAGGTGAGCCACTTCAACAACCCCGACGGGGCGGGCTCGTGCTCGAAGCTCTCGTCAAAGACCTCCGGCCGCTCGGCAAGTATCGTCACGCCGCCGCCTGTGCTGCAGACTCGGCGCTCAACCAGGTCCGGAACGCGCTCGGGCTGACGACCGCCACGCTGAAGAGCATCTCGGAGTGGTACAGACCGCAGTAGGTGGCGCAGTGGCCCGCAAAAATGCCTCTTTTCACGGGCGTGAAGTCGAACATGTTCGTGACACCGGGCAGGGCCTGGCGGCCGAAGTTGAAGGCCGGAACGTAGAAGGTGTGGACCACGTCGTTCGACACGAGCATGATCTGGGTCGTCTCGCCGACAGGTATCACAAAGCGCGGGTACTCCGAGGAGAGCGGGCTCGCCGCGAGCAGGGGAGGCCTCGGTTGCGCGGTCTCAACCAGTGCGATCTGCCTGCCAGTCGCGTTGGTGTAGCTGAAGCTCCAGCCCCACTGGAATCCGGTGACTTCGATCCTGACGGCCGGGTTGGGAGCAAGAGCGTCGATCTTGTTCTCGGCGGACACGGTGTAGAAGAAGATGAAGCCGACGATTATGAGGGGCAAAGCGGTGTAAATGATCTCAACAGGCAGGTTGCTCTGGAACTGCCTGGGCATCTTGTCGGGGTCACGGCGCCGGTAGGCGACGACCGCCCACAGGATCAGGCCCCAGACGATCACGGCGACGACAGCACCGGTGATCGTCATCCACGACCACAGCTTGAACTCCGTCTGGCCCTGGCTAGTGGCGCCCCGGAAAGCTCCGAAGGTGGGCAACGTACAGCCCCCGAGGCCGAGCGCGAGAGCACTGAGCAGCAACAACAGCGCGATGCGCCTCAGCTTGCCGACCCCCCCAATCCCCACGGGGCGAGACTCTAGCGAAATAATCGCCGCGGCAGTCAACCTCGCTCCGGCGGCGACGGAGCAGCTACGGGATGGCTACGGGATGGCCTGCTTAGAGGCCGCGCGGATAGGAAAATAGCCCTCTGAACAGGTGCTTCGCTGCGTGAGAGTCCGGCGGCGCCGGGCTTAAGCAGACAGCGGGAAGCGGGTCTCGTAGCGTTGGACCGTGACCA
>JBEKBT010000017.1:0-40522 GCA_050015255.1 Acidimicrobiales bacterium | reverse complement strand
TCATTGCCGACCACCCAACTAGAGGCGTGGTGTGCGCGCTCTGTCCCGGCCGAGCATCGCGCACAGCCGGAGCGGCTTTGGCCTGGCAGTAGCTCACAACCCGGCCACCTGTGAGCCTCCGTGCTCTGTTGCACTACCCGAGGGGCATTTCCAGTACGGCTGAGGCCTTCAGGAGCTCCACGAGTCGGCGGGAGCCGGCTGGCGTGCTTCCAGAGGAGCCTCCGGCTCGGCTTCCTCCACAGAAGGTTCCGGTACGGCCTCGTCGGCTGTGGCCTCCGGCGGTGCGGCCTCGGGCAGTGCGGCCTCGGGCAGTGCGGCCTCGTCGGCCGTGGCCTCCGGCAGTGCGGCCTCAGGCGCCGTCTCAGAAAGTGTGGGCTCGGGCGCACCCTCGGGCAGTTCGGCCTCGGCCGTGGCCTCAGGCAGTGCGGCCTCAGGCAGTGCCGCCTCGTCCACCAAGGTGGCGCTAACCGCTTCCAGCGACGACTCCGGCAAGGCACCGGCTGCTGCCGTCTCGTCGGTCGCCAGGGGGGCTCCCGGCTCGGTCGCCGGAGCAGCTAGCGGCGCGGTCGGCGGAGCGACTCGCCTCGGGGCGCGTGCTGGAGGGCGAAGCGGACGCGGAGGGCGACTCGTCCGAATCGGCTTGGGTGGCGGTGGCATAGACAGACCAACCATCGGCGCCAGGGCCGGAATACTGCCCGCCGACAGCCGGGCCTTGCGGACGACCTCTCCCGAGGGATCCTCCGGCAGACCCTGAGGGTGGATCTGGCGTCGGATCGGTGAAACGACTGCGGCATCGAGAACGGCCAGCCAGCGTTCGACCGGAGAGGTCGCGGTCATTGCGGCGCTCGCGCTGCTCGCGAGCCGCTCGACAAGTGACGCTGGGAAGCGAGCCGTCGGCTCCGGGGGCTGCGCGGAGAAACGAAGCGCCTGGAGGACCCGACCTTCTTCGAGGGCATGGGTGATCTGTTCTTCCCAGTTGGAGCGAAGCTTCTTCACTCGCCGGTCGAGCTCCTCGCGGAGCTTGCGGTCCAGCTCCCTGGCCGTCTCGTCACGCGGTGCTGCGGCCGCAACCGTCGTTCTCAAGTCTCGGAGGGAAAGTTGATCTAGCTGGGCAACTGCTGCTTCAGCTCGGTCCAGCCAGATCGCCTGCTTGACGGACGGCGCGATTTGCTCGGCGAGGGCGAGGATCGCCTCACCCGAGAGCTCGGGCCTGCCTTCGGAGCGAGCGCGCTCGCGCTCTTCGGCGATCGCCCTACGGACTGCCGGTATTCCGCCGGCAGCGAGTCGCTCGGCGATCGGTCGTTGCTCAGGCACCAGGCTTGCGAACAAGACATCGCGATTTGCTGTGCCCGGTTCGAACCGCGGGGCGGTCCGGCGCGGAGCGGTCTGCTGAGCAGAGCGCACAGCCGCGGGTTGTCGTGAGTCCGTGCGGGTTCGCTCGCCAGCGGGCACTCCAGAACGAGGGCCACTAGTTGTGGGAGTTCGTGGGCGTCCCAGACCGCCAGGGGCTCTGCCGGTAGGAGAGGAACCGCTTGCGGGGGCTCCTTCCATCCGAGGACGCCGCTCAGGGCGCCGCTCGCCGACAGGGCGTGCAGGGCGGCTTGCGGCGGTAGAAGAGGCGGTGGACGAAGAACCCTTCGCCTGCATTCCTTCCATCCGAGGACGCCGCTCGGGGCGCCGCTCGCTCGCTTCGCCGACGGCCTCGGCGGACGGCAGCCGGCGAGTGTCCGGGCGTTCTCCGCCCCGCGACGGTCGACGATCACGCGTTCCACTTCGATCGCCGCGACGCGGACTGTCGAGAAGGTCACGGCGATCGCCGCGGCCGTGGCCACCCTCTGAAACAAGCACCGTCGTGACCGCCGGAACTGGCTTTGAAGACCCGATCAATTCGATGCGCCCCGCCGGCGTCGCCTTCTCTTTCGGGGGAAGCACCGACAGGATCGTGATCCCATCTATCTCGACCTCGGCCTCGACACGCAGGATATCTCCCACCTTGGCGCTGTCGGAGAGGAGCTTGCCATCGATGACACCTTTGGGCTGCCGCGCTCCGGCGGCGCGCCAGGTGTAGCTGCCGTCTCCCCGGGCGCTGGTCAATTCGATG
Organism: Acidimicrobiales bacterium; assembly: GCA_050015255.1. Classification (GTDB taxonomy): domain Bacteria; phylum Actinomycetota; class Acidimicrobiia; order Acidimicrobiales; family Bog-793; genus Fen-455. The sequence continues at coordinate 38,421 of JBEKBT010000017.1, read as the reverse complement.
TCGAGACGATTAGGCATGCTCCGGTCAAACTACCCTCTGCGGGCGTGCTTGCGAAGTGGGAGCCCTTCCGAGGGCTCCAACGGCCACGCGGCGCGGGCTCTCCGCCGACGCGCTACAACCTCAACCGTGGAACGCGACACCGGCGAAGGGTCCTGCCAGAAAGGGGTCTTGCCAGCCGCGTCCCCAGGTACAGTGCCTCAGACAACTCCTGTCCCACCCCCGGCGAGCCCGTCTTTGACCGAGCCAGCTCCCTCCGTAGCGACTGGGAGACGCCGCGGGGGCGAGACGCTCCGGGGATGGATCGGGGTTGTGCTCGTGGCCCTCTTGGTTGGTACTGGGACCGGACTGGGCGTTGGCGCAGGAGTTGCCGCAGTGATCCGCGCTCACGACACGACGACCGTCAAGTTCTCTCCGAACACGAGCGCGTTCCAACACATGAGCAATGTGAAAACCGTACTCGCACGGGTCCTTCCTTCGGTGGTGGCGATCCAAGCGGTGGGACCTGGCTGCGCTTCAGGAGTGCTGAACGGTACGAATGAGCTCGACGAGGGCACAGGGATGATCCTTACCCGAAGCGGCGAGATTCTCACGAACAACCACGTCATAGCGGACGCAAGCGAGATCAGAGTCACCCTCTACGGCGACAAGAAGGTTTATCCGGCAACCCTTGTCGGCACCGACCCGAGCCATGACGTCGCGCTGCTCCAGTTGCACGGGCCGAGGTCGGTGAGAGCGGTGTCGTTGGGCGAGCCGGCAGGTATTCAGGTCGGAGAGGACGTTCTCGCGATCGGTAATGCGCTCGCCCTTTCCGAGAGCACCCCTTCGGTCACCGAAGGGATCATCTCCGCGGAGGGAAGGTCCATCAGAGCAGGAGGGGAAGACTGCGGCGGAACCGAGTCGCTGAAAGGCCTCCTGCAGACCCAGGCGGCGATCAATGCGGGCAACTCGGGGGGCCCGCTCGTCGATGCTGCCGGGCAAGTCATTGGCATGAACACAGCGGCCGCCACGACCTCAGCCGGCGAGGCACCCACCCAGAACATCGGATTCGCGATCCCGATCGGGAGCATCGAGGCGCTTCTGCCCGGGCTCCGCAAGGGGGGCACGATCGGGACGCCGAAGGCGTTCCTGGGCGTCGAAGTCGTGTCGGTTACTCCCGCGAACCGCTCCACTTATGGGATCAGCCCCACCAACGGTGCACTGGTAGTGGGCCTGTTCCCAGGTGCCCCGGCCGCGACGGCAGGGATCCGCGTGGGCGACGTCATCGTCAGCTTCGCCGGGCATGCCATCGGCAACGACGTGGCTCTCACCGCGGCCGTGCGAGCGGCTCATCCCGGCGAACGAGTCACGTTGGAGCTGTACCGGGGCCGGGCGCGGGCGATTGTCTCACTCGTGCTTGGCACCAAGCCGGCACCGGAGCCTGGCACGAATTGACGGCGGCGTTGTGCACCCTCGGAGTCCTCTCCGCCGAAGGCCCTTCAGCCGGCGCGCAGCTCCACGGCCTCGAGCCCCTTCGGTCCCGGGCGGGAGAGGAATTCGACGCGTGCCCCCTCGGTGGGTGGCTCATCGGCGTCGCTCAACGCCGAACGGTGCACGAACACGTCTCGGCCGCCTGTGTCCGGGGCGATGAAACCGAAACCCCTGACGGGATCGAACCACTTCACGGTCCCGGTCGCCGGTCGCAGCGACCGACGGCTGCGCGAGTCGCCCTTCGAGGCGTGCAGGTACCCGGCACGAACCGGGCGAGCAGCACGCCCAGCCCCCTTCCGGCGATCTGACTCGGCAGCCGCTACCGGGTGAGGGGAGGTCCCCGTGCTTGCCGGGACCTCGCGAGACGAGCTCGAACTCGGACGCTGTAGGACCGCCGGGAGGAAAGCAGGCTGCTCGAGGGTCTGGGGAAACCCGAGCGCGCGCTGCATGGAGCGTGTCGCACCGGCCTGGTCCGGGGTGACGAGGGAGATCACGGTGCCATCCGCGCCCGCACGGCCAGTGCGACCAGAACGATGGACGTAGTCCTTGTGGTCACCCGGCGGGTCGAAGTGGAGCACGCAGGCGACGTTCTCGACGTGGATGCCGCGCGCCGCGACGTCCGTGGCGACGAGCACCCGGGCGGCTCCGGCGTGGAAAGCCTGGAGGGCACGGTCGCGCTGGGCTTGAGTACGACTTCCGTGCAGCGCCACCGCACGCACTCCCACCCCGGCCAGTTGGCGCAAGAGCCGATCGGCGCCATGGCGGGTGCGGCAGAACACGATCGCCGTCTCGTGGCCGGTCACCACCTTCGCGGCGAGCGCCACGCGGTCATGACGCTCGACCTTCCAGAAGAGATGGCGCACTTCGCCGGAGGAGGCCTCTGCCAGCTGGACCTCGTGACGCACCGGGTCGCGTTGGTAGTGACGAACGAGGACATCCACCTCGGCGTCCAAGGTGGCGGAGAACAAGAGTACCTGACGATCGACAGCGGCCTGATCGAGGATGCGCCGTACGGCTGGCAGGAAGCCCATGTCCGCCATGCGGTCGGCCTCGTCGACAACAGCGATGCTCACATCCTGGAGACTCACGTCGCGCCTGTCGATGAGGTCCTCGAGCCTGCCGGGACAGGCGACCAAGATGTCGACCGCCGCGCGGAGGGCGCGGAGCTGGGGGCCATAGCCGGCACCGCCGTACACGGCGGCCACCGAAAGGCTCCGCGCCTTGGCAAGAGGAGCGATCACACCGCAGACCTGAGCGGCCAATTCCCGGGTGGGGACGAGGACGAGGCCTCGAGGCCGTCCGGCTCTAGAGCGCGACCGTCCCCCGAGTGCCTCTACGGCGGCGATCGCGAAGGCGAGGGTCTTGCCAGAGCCGGTAGGTGCCCGGCCTGACACGTCGCGGCCGGCGAGCGCGTCGGAAAGAGTCGCCTCCTGGATCGGAAAGGGCGTTGTGATCCCCTCGCGCTCGAGGAGCGCGATGAGATCCGCGGGCACGCCAAGATCAGCAAAAGTGGGGGACAAAGAGACTCCAGTCAGCTCAAGAAATGAAGGCCAACCAGAACATCGTCTCTAGGCCTCACCGGCGAGAGCCGGAAGCCGGTCAACCCGACCGGCCACCGAGACATTAACAGGCATTCTCGCTACGGCTGCGCGGTGGCCGTCGGACACGGTCCCGGCGGCCGGTGCGATCGGCCCAATCGACCCCACGAGTACGCAAAGGATGCCTGTGACGCCTCTTGCGACGACCGACGTCAGCAGGGTGCTGTTCGTCGCCGAGCCCAGTGCATACCGGCCGACGGAGTTCGCGCTTGGACAGTGGGGCGAGCGCGCCACGGTCTAGTTCGTCTTCGCGCGCCGGTTCTCGTCTGCGAGCCACCGTCACCGCCCGAGCGCGTGGCTGCAGCGGCGGATCTCGAGGTGAGCTCGCCGTTGTGCTTCGAGGACTGGCTCTTCATCAACCCGGACCTCACTGTTCACCTGATCCGGTTACCGGTAGGGGAGTGAGTCGGTCTCGAGTCGCACACCTTTGCCGGGTCGCAGGGCATTGGCATCTCCGAGACCAGGCTCTGGGATGAAAAGGGGCCGATCGGGCGCTCGATGCAGTCGATCTTGATCGACCGGCTCACAGTCGACTGATCGGGCCCGTCGGGCGATCGATGGGGGAGCCGGACCACGCGCGATCGGGCGTTACCGTGGCGAGGAGCTTCAGACCCTTTCGTCTACGGAGGATTCATGAGCGACTACAACAGCTGGAACCAGAAGATCATCGAGGAGTTCCGCTCCTCCGGTGGCGAAGTGGGCGGGCAGTTCGCCGCCGCGCCGTTGCTGCTGCTCACCAGCACCGGTGCCAAGACCGGTCAGAAGCGCACGACCCCGGTGATGTACCTCGCAGACGGCGACCGCCTCGCCGTGTTCGCGTCCAAGGCCGGCGCTCCGACCAATCCCGACTGGTACCGCAACCTTCTCGCTCATCCACGGGCGAGCGTCGAGGTCGGGACAGAGACCTTCGAGGTCGAGGCGGAGGTCGCGAGCCCCGCGGAGCGTGACCGCCTCTACGCGATCCAGGCCGAGCGCTACCCGGGCTTCGCGGAGTATCAGGAGAAGACGACACGGGTCATCCCCGTGATCCTGTTGAGACGCGTCGAGCCGTGAGCGAATCGCCCGACCCGGCGAAGGTGCTGGTCGTAAGTGCGCATCCCGACGATGTCGACTTCGGCGCCGCAGGCTCGGTCGCGGTCTGGACTGACCAGAGGATCGAGGTCGCTTACTGCATCGTGACCGACGGATCCGCCGGTAGCGCCGACCCGGGTATCGCCCCCGGCGACCTCGTGCAGATCCGTCAGGAGGAGCAGCGTAAGGCCGCCACCGAGGTGGGCGTCACCGACCTGTATTTCCTCGGCTACCTCGACGGCTCGTTACAGGTCTCATTGGAGCTTCGCCGGGACATCGCCCGCATCATCCGGATCGTGCGGCCCCAGCGCGTGATATGCCAGTCCCCGGAGCGCAACTGGGACCGGATCCGCGCGAGCCACCCGGATCACCTTGCAGCAGGCGAGGCAGCCCTTCAAGCCGTATACCCCGACGCGAGGAATCCTTACGCCCATCCGGAGCTTCTCGCTGAGGGACTCGAGCCTCATGTTGTCGATGAGGTCTGGCTCATGGCCTCGCCGCGCGCTCAACTGGCCGTGGACATCACCGAGACCATTGACCGCAAACTCGCGGCGCTTCGCTGCCACGTAACCCAACTGGGCGACCCCGACCGTCTGGAGGAGATGATCCGCGGGTGGGGGAGTGCTAACGCTGCAGCCTTGGGCCTGCCAGGAGGGCGGCTGGCGGAAAGCTTCCAGGTCGTCGACACGAGGTAGGGCCGGCCGCTCGGCAACTAGGGAGCAAGCGCAGCCAGAGACGGTTCCGCCCCACCAGGACGGCCCGGCAGATGAGGGCCTGGCACCACTGGAAAGACCGATAGCGAGCTTGGTCAGCAATCACAAGGTTGTTGTGGGCACCCTCTAACGTGGCTCGATGACCGCGACAAGCTCGATGTGTTCAGTCATCGGAAGCCTATCGGCGAGGGAATAAGTCATGATAGGCGGCAGCCATGCCACCGGATTCCAGCGCTCCGCTCCTATCTCGCTCCGAAGCGTAGGTCAGGAGCCGGAAGCCAGTTCGGAGCGTCCTGAGGTGCCGAGGGGCGTACCGCAAGATCTCCTTCGTGGGCCGGGTTCGGACATTGCCCGTCAGATGGTCGAGGAGGCGGGTCCCATGTTGACCAGCCTCGGTTTAGGCGGTTCCGCTGGCTGGTGGATTGCTTCAGCCACTTCGCACGGCGCCGCACACGTTCCCGCATGGTCCGATTTGTCAGTTGGCGGCCTGGTCCTAGCAGCGGTTGGCGTCCGAAACGTCCTTTGGCGCGTCTGTTGCAACCCAGCCTCCGCCGACAGGAGTTCGCGCTCTAACAGCACGATCCAACGCCCTCGAAACGTCCTTCAAAGCGACGGCAGCAGGGTCGGTACTTCCTCCAAACGACCAGGATGGTAACAATGAAGGTCCGTAACGCGTTCTTGGCTAATCACGCCGAAACAAGGGAAGTGTTGGCCTTCGTTTCGGGCGGTTGTCCTGAGGTATACGCCGTATTTTCACTCCCGCAAGAGGCACGGCTTGCAGCTGTCTGGGTGGTGGAACTTCAGGACGAGGAGATCGGGTTCTCGTTCGCTTTTCAGTTGGGCGTTTCCGATCCCAGGGAGGTCAAGCGGGGCGTGGCCGTCGTTGGAGTTGGCCGAAGCCCCGACACTCCGAGGGTTCAGGGTTCGCCTTTGTATGCCATCGTCACCTACCTGTTCTCCGTTGAGTTCCAGGTGGGGGGATTACATAACTTCGAGATCGTGAGTGGCGGCGAGGTCCTGGCGACAATGCCGCTATTCGTGAGGGTCATAGAGCGGAGTGTCTCTGACGAAGCCAGGGCTGAAGATTCAGCGACCCGTTAGGTTTCGGTTAGCGGTCGGTCGGGCACTCCCTGCCGGGGCTGGCTCTAGCCCTCTGCTCCTATCTCGCCCTGGAGGGGTCAGGGGAGCCGAAAGCGGGTTCGATGTGTCCTGAGCGATCTGAGGGGCTAGTTCGCAGTGACGAGGTCGATGCGCTTGATGTTCGCGCTGCGGATGTGCACCTTCTCGAGGTACTTCTCCGCGCCGATGTCGATATAGAAGTCTGTCCACTCCTCGTGGACCTTGTAGTGGTCGGCTTCGACAATCTCGTCCGGTGTGTTGTCATAGTAAGTAATCACGAATCGGCGCAATAGTTCCCCTTTCCTCACCCTCTGGTGGTCACGCTACTCTCGGGATCGCGTATCAGGCGGTTTGCCGCGTGCTCGCTTTTTTGAGGGGGGTCGGCAATGCGGGCTGGATTCGACACAGACGACCCCCCGCCGACCCGTAAGCGTTTACGGTGCAACCCACCCCCTACCTACTGGGCGAGGGGAGTGTATCCGTAAATGTCTCCGTAAGGCCGGTCTACACGGCTGGACACTCCGAGACACCTGTGGAGTAGGGGAGAGCGGGAGAGCCCAGCAATCACAAGGTTTTCCTGGCTCTAACCTGCGGCGGCTCGATGACGGCAACTAGCTCGATGTGTTCAGTCATCGGAAACAAATCGAACCCCCTCAACGAACCCAACCCCCAGCCTGCGTCGAGCAGGACGCGAAGATCGCGCGCGAAAGAGGCGGGATCACAAGCGACATAGACGATCCGGCGGGGACCGGGTTGAAGACCCGCAAGTGCAGCCATGACCAAGCGGCCCGCCCCCTCGCGCGAGGGATCGAGCACCACGAGGTCGATATCGCCGAGCGTCTCGTTCACGAGAGCCGCTGTGACGGCAGCCTTACGAATCCTCACCTGGGGCTGATCGGCCGTGTTTCTCGCCGCGTCCGCACACGCCCATCGGTCTCGCTCGATGGCCAACACCGATCCGCTACAACCCACGACGTGGCCTACCAGTCCAGCGAACAGGCCTGCCCCTGCGTACAGATCGGCCACTCGATCACCGGCGCTCGCCTTGAGACCCTCCAACACGGCCCGACCGAGAACCCGAGCGGCCCCGGGATGTACCTGCCAGAAGACGCCCGCGCTGACTTCATAATGACGCCCAAGCACCGAGAAGCCCAGCCGTTCGGGCTCCCGGGCGACGCGCCCGTTCACGACGAGACCAGCATCGAGCGCTGGCAGGCGCCCAGGCCGGCGGCTACGAGTGTTGACCGACACGACACGTTCGCCGCTCTCGGAGGCGAACACCTCGAGGTCTTCGACATCTGGCCACTCCTGTCCCTCAACCCCGAGAGCCTCGACCGCAGCCGAAGCAATGAGACAGCGCTCGATCAGCTGCAACTCATGGGAGCGATGCCTGTGAAGTCCCACGCGCCCGGCGCCATCTACCCCGAACCGAACGCGTGTTCGCCACCCAAGACCGCCGGGCGCGCCGGCAACCTCGGCCACCTCGACGACACGTTCTATGCCGGCCAGATGGCGAAGCTGCTGAGCCACCAGATCCGCCTTGAGGCTCCGCTGCGCCTCGAGGCCGACATGTTGCCAGTCACAGCCGCCGCAACGACCGGGGCCTGCATAGGGACACGGAGGGATCACACGGTCGAGGGCCGGTTCGATGATCTCGAGCGCGTCGGCCCGCAGGTACGACCTCGTTTCCTCCCTGATGGCCGGAAGCACCCGCTCACCGGGCAGGCAGTGACGGACAAAGACGACGCGACCGTCATCAGCCCTCGCGACGCAACCGCCTCCGGCCGCGATCTGTCCCGCTTCCAGCTCTATCAGTGCACGGTCGTTCACGAGGCGAGCATTTCCTGATGTCCTTGCGACTGCTGCAAGCTACCCATGGCCCCGCCAGTTGACTGCGGTTCGCGTGCGGCTTCAAGTCCCAGCTCCGCAGAGCTCTGACGGCGGGATCCAAGTGGAAGGCCCCATTTCTAAACCGCCGATAATGTCCGTTATGTAAGAATTATAGGTTATGGACTCTCTGAACTGCGAGGAGGCGACGGCGACCTGCTGGCGTGCACCCCCCTAGGTTGCCTCTGTCCCTCAAGACGTAGTTGAAACTGAGAAGTTGCCGGATGCCAGCCGGGTCCCGTGGTTGGCCGCGTGGAGCGCTGCCGGGAAGTTTCAGGACAGTCGGCCAATGCGTACTCAGCGTTAGGCGTTTCGCGCTGTAGTGACCACTACCGCGGTGTAGTCCATCGTGAAGCTGCCTCCGACCACGCGCCTGTTAGATGATGAGCGAGGATCTCGGTGTGCCAGTGCTTCAAGGTGTTGCCGAGAGAGACGATCTCGTCGACCTCGTCGGCGAGGCAACCTGCGATCACCCGGTCTAACAGCACTGCGGCCTGTCCCGGATCCTCGGTGAGATAGACGTCCCGCACGTACTACTCGGCGAGCCACGCGTCCAGCACCTCGTCGTTCGGATCACCGAGACGAAGCGCAAGAGCCGTGGGATCGACGCCTCTGGAGTTCGGTTCAGTCACGAGGTCACGCAGGGCTAGCGCACCGGGCGTAGGTCTGCCACAATGAGGCAACTTTGAGCCTGTCTCCCATGGGGGTATCTGAAGTTCAAGGAGGTAGTGATGGCTTCTTCCGCTGCCAAGGACCCAGCCCTCCAGAAGAACGCGATCGGGCTTCGCGAGGTTCTATTCCAGTCAGTTACCCACATGGCGCCGGCCGCGGCTGTCGCCTTCTCTATACCGGCTGGAGCGGCTTACGCGGCGCGCGCTCTGCCGCTTGCGGTGGTGCTGGCACTGATCGCATGCTTGTTCGTGGCGGTGTCCATCGGCGAGCTAGCCAAGCACTTACCGTCGGCGGGCGGCTTCTACACCTAATACCTCCAAGGCCCTCCATCCGTGGGTCGGTTTCCTGGTGGCATGGGCCTATGCCGGTGCCGAGGCTCTCATCGCGGCCTTCTTGTTCCTGAACTTCTCCTTCGTTCTCGCCGACGCTCTGAACTCGTCGTTCGGGTGGACGAAGGACACCTGGTGGATCTGGGTTCTGGCCACAGCCTTGATCGTCTTGGCCCTTGGCTACTTTGGAGTCCGCGTCTCGACCCGGGCCGGCACCATCATGGGGGCTTTCGAGATCGTCGTTTTCGGGCTGCTCGCCATCTGGCTCATCGTAAAGGCCGGCAACGCCAACACCCTCTCCGTCTTCACGACCCACCATGCCAACGTCAAGGGCTACGCCGGGATGTCGGGGATAATCGCTGCATGCGTTTATTCAGTGCTGGCGTTCACGGGCTTCGAGTCAGCGGCGCCGCTCGCTGAGGAGGCCCGCGACCCCAAGCGCACGATCCGCCAGGCAGTCATCCTCTCGTGCCTATGCATCGGAGTCTTTTACGTTTTCACCACGTACGCCTCCAGCGTCTCGCCGATCTCGGGCAACATGGCCACCTTTGCCTCTCTCGGGGACGGCGACCCCTGGACTTTCCTGGCCAAGGCGGTGTGGGGAGTGGGATGGGTGGTCGCCCTCATCGCCATTTGCAACTCCTGTCTGGCCAACGCCAATGCTGGGAGCAACGCCACGACGCGCACCTGGTTTGCCATGGGCCGCATCCGCTTACTGCCGGAGATCATGGCCACCGTCCACCCACGCTGGAAGTCGCCGTACTTTGCCGTAATGGCGCAGTTCGTAGTGGCCGTGGGTCTCGCGCTATGGCTTGGCTTTCAGTACGGGGCGTACACAGCGTGGCTGTTCATGGCCACCCTGTTCACTCTCATTCTGATTGTCATATACATCCTCCTTCTGATCAGTTGCATCACCTACTACTGGCGGTTCCAGCGACAGGACGCCAACATATTTCTGCATGGTGTCATCCCGGTGCTCGGGATCGCGGCGTTTGTGCCCGCGTTCCTCGCCGCTGGCGGTTTACGTGTTTTCAGCTTCATCTCCAAGCTCACTTACCCGTCCTCCATGGCGGGGTTGGTAGATGGCATCTGGGTGCTGATCGGTATCGCTTATCTCGTGTACCTGCAATTGAAGCATCCTGACCGCCTGGCCCAAACGCGGCGGATATTCGTCGACGAGGTCCCGTCGGAGCCGGACAGCCAGGTCTTGCCTTAGATGGTGGTGCCTGCCCGTGTTCGGTCTAAAGCTGACGAGGTGAATACCATGGGAATCCGTGAGGGAATGATCGACGTCCCTGGTGGCCGGGTCTGGTACCGCAGCATGGGCCAGGGAGGCATCCCGCTGCTCTGCCTGCACGGCGGGCCGGGCATGACGCACAACTACATCGAGCCCCTCGAAGACCTGGGCGATCGTCGCCAGGTCATCTTCTACGACCAACTCGGCTGCGGGCGTTCCGACAAGCCCGACGACACGTCGCTGTGGACGGTCCCGCATTTCGTGCGCGAGGTCGAGGCTGTGCGAGGTGCTCTGGAGCTCGATCGGTTCCACCTCTTCGGAAGCTCGTGGGGTGGGCAGTTGTCCATGCAGTATGTGCTCGACTATCAACCGACCTCGTTGGTCAGCCTGTTGATGTCGGGGAGCCCGGCGAGTATGCCGCGCTGGGCGCAGGGCTGCGCGGGGCTGTTCGCAGAACTACCTGCCGATGTCCAAGAGGTGATAACCCGGCACGAGCAGACCGGCTTCACGTCCTGCCCCGAGTACATAGGCGCGGTCAGCGTGTTCTACAAGCGTCACCTTTGCCGTCTCGACCCCTGGCCGGCCGGCCTCGAGCGCACCTTCGCCGAAATGAGCCCCGTTGTTTACGAGACGATGAACGGGCCCAGCGAGTTCACGGTCACAGGACGGTTCCGCGATTGGGACATCTTCGACCGCCTAGGCGAGATCGGCGTCCCTGCATTGGTGATGAGCGGCCGCTTCGACGAGTTGCGACCGGACCATGCCGAAGACATACACAAGGGCATCGCCGGGTCGGAGCTGGTGATTTTCGAGAACAGCTCCCACACGCCGTTCCACGAAGAGCGGGAGTTGTTCATGCGCACGGTGAGCGACTTCCTCGACCGCGTGGAGGCGAGAACCTCTTAGGAGACACCTCTCGACCCATGGTCTCCTAGCGTTGCCGGAGGGGACCGGAGTTCGGCGCGACTTGCTCGTTGCCGAACGTGGAGACCGACGAGACCGGGGTCTCGGCTGCCGAGCTTTGGTGCGGTCGCGGCGAACCGGTCGTGCCTTCGTCGCTTCGGCCTTGAGGAGCACTTCGCCTTCTTAGGCGACGGACGTCATTCGCGCGCGTTGTCCGGCACGGTCTCAATCCCCACTTCGGCAGCTCAACTCCATTATCGGGGCCCTCACCCCTGCTGACCTGGGCGAGCTGTGGATAAGTGGGCTCTTGGCTCCGACTTCGCCGGCTGCTGGCGCGAGGTTAACGGGCCTTCTCAAGGACCCGATCAAGCACCTCAAAGTTGCCCGCCGGCGTTGCTCTCCAACCGGTCGCCCGACACCAACTTGGAGGGTCAGCCCTTTGCCGCCCCGACCCCTGGCAACACCGCTTGGGCACCGTAGCCCTGAATCAGCCGGGGCGACTGTAGTGGAAGACGAAGTTCACGTTCGTGCGGTACTCCTCGAGCGTCCGTGCGTTCATGTATGACATCGAGCTGCGCAATCCGGCGCGGTACCTCGAGGTCACATCGACCACCGAGCCCTTGTAGGAGACCATGGTCTCGGCACCTTCCACGTATTCGGGTTGCTCACGGCCATGTTCTTGTTGCACCGAGAACGAAGCGGCGCCGCGCATGATCTTGTATTTGCTGCCATCGACAACGATGATGCGACCGGGGGCCTCGCGGGTGCCGGCAAGAGCAGAGCCGAGCATGACGGCGTCGGCACCCAGCGCCAGCAGCTTGCAAAAGTCTGAGGGGGTACGGACTCCCGAGTCGCCGATGACGAGCGCCTGGCGCTTCACCTGGGCGCATTCCCACACCGCGTAAGGCGTAGGAACGAACACTCCCGTCTCTGTCCTCGTCTCGCAGACCGAGCCTCCCGCGATCCCGACGCGTATCGCGTCGGCGCCGTGATCCTCCAGCCACCGGAACGACTCGGCTGAGGCGACATTGCCCGCCACCACGAAGATGTCGGTCGCCTGGGCACGACACCACCTGATCGCGGCCTCGACCTGGACGTGAGCACCGTTGGCAGTGTCAAGGCAGAAGACACGGACACCGGCTTCGTACAGCACCGAGAACCTCTCCTGGAAATCGCCGCTCACGCCGACGGCGGCGGCAGGCGGAGGCGAGGTTGCTTCAGCGCCATTGCCCGCCACCGCGCCGTGAACGCCCTCCACTTGGGAGGAGATCGTCTGGAACCGGTGGAGCACACCCGCGGCTCCCTCGGCGGCCAGTGCGTGGCACATCTCGGCTCCGCAGACATCTGGCATGGGAGCGCCGATGATCGGGAGGGACAGTCGAATCGGACCGAAGTCGATACCAGGTTCGGCGTCAACGCGATGGGTGAGAGTCGAGACGACCCGCGGCACGAGACTGACGTCGTCGTAGTCGAAGGCGATCGGAGCCCCGTTGACACGGCTGCTCCAGGCGGTCCCGGCGAAAGGCTCAGGGACGGTCGTGGTCACCTCACCAGTGTGGCTGCAAGCGAGGGATCTTTGCTACCGTCGGCGACTCCGCGCCGACACATCGCGGACGCCACGTGTGCCGGGCCGGCTCGTCACCCTCGATCACACCCGCCGGGACCTGTGCACGATCAAGAGCTCTCCAGCCACTGGAGCGCGGCGAGCGCAGCCCCCCGGGCGCCTGCCATGTCCAGGTCGGGAATGAGCGCGAACGAGACGACATCGGCCTGCTCCTCGCGAAGCGAAGTGTTCTCGCGGATCTCCGCCAGGAACCACTCGCGGAAGCTCGATGAGGCCTCGACGACGCCACCGCCGACAAAGTAGCCGTCGGGATCGAGGAAATTGCTCGCGATCGTGAAAAGCCGGCCGAGGGCCATCGCCTGCTGCCTGAAGATCTCCCGGGCCAGAGGGTCCCCCGCCACCCCGTAGACCCGGACCAACTTGGCCGCCTCGACGATCGACTCCGCCGTCGTGAGCTCGTGGTCAGGAAAGCGCGTCAACCAATAGGGCAAAAGGTTGTTCTGTATGCCGGTCAGGGACGCGACGCTCTCGACGTCGCCGGCGAACCCGCAATTGCACTGCGGGATCGGCTGGCCCTCGTCAAGGAGTCCTTCCATCGGTATGTGGACGTGACCGAGCTCGCCCGCCATTCCGGCAGCTCCCCGGACGACACGCCCTGCCTCTATGACCCCGCCCCCGAGGCCCGTGCCGACGATCGCCGAGACAGAAGACCTCAGGGCGGCTTCGCGACCGAAGTACGAGTCGTGAGCGTAAAGCGCCGCCGCGTTGCCGTCATTGCTGTAGATCACAGGAACGCCAAGGCGACGCTCCAGAGCGCCGCGGAAGTCGAAGCGGTGCCAAGCCGCTTCGGAGAAGTTCGTGGCCCCCCTTGCTGAGATGACGCCCTCCGCGCTCGCCGGCCCTGGCGTACCGAGGCCGACCGCCCGCACCGAACCTCGTGGCCTATCCGTGAGGGCGAGCACACGATCGAGCGACTCGACAAGAGCGCCGATCGCCACCTCCGGCCCTTCACGGACGCGGCTCGGGCTTTCGAACAGCTCGTTCACGAGGAACCGCCCCGCGCTGTCGAGCACCGTGGCGCTGTTGCTCGTGCCACCGTTGTCGAGGCCGACGACGGCCCATGGCTCGCGGCCGCGGCTGTTCACGTGCGGGACTCTATCCTCAAGTCCTCGCCAGGATCGCCACTGGCGGAGGGGCCCGAATATTGCGCGTCCGCTACATTCGCTCCCGTATCGCTCTACGCTGGCGACGTGAAAGCGCCCGGGTTGCGAGGCGATGAGCCAGAAGAAGGGACGTCTGATTTCTCTGCGCTCGTTGCGCTCCAGCCCGTGATGGACCTCCAGGACCGCACCGTCTTCGGCTATGAAGCCCTCCCCCGCGGACCGATGCGCTACGACATGCGGAGCTTCGTGCGCGGCGCGCTCCTGGCGGTTCAGTACACGAGCCCGGCTCTGGTCTTTGTGCCCCTGGTGAAAGATCTCCTCGAGGACGAGGAGTTCGACCCGTTCACACAGGCCGAGGACATCGGGGCCGCACCCGGAGAAGTCGCATGGCTGATCGCCGAGTCCACGGCGCTCGGCCTCTCGGACCTCGTTGGGCGCCGGGTCGACCAACTACGGAATCAGGGATTCCAAGTCGCCCTCGCCGAGGTTGCGCCGGGGGTGCTCGGCCGCGGCCCGGTCGCCGACTTGATGCCGAACTTCGTGTTCTTGGACCCGACCTACACCGACTACGTGGCGACCGGCATCCGAGCTCGCGCTGAGCTGGCGGGTCTGCTCGCCTACTGCGCACGCCTCAGCGCACATGTCATCCCTCGCGGCATCGTCGACGACGCCACTGCCCACCGCATGATCGGGCTCGGCGTGCGGCTCGGGATCGGCCCCCACCTCGGATCACCTGCGGTCCTCCACGCCAGCTGGGCCGAGCCGGGAGACGAGGTCGTGTCCCCGGCCTGGTTCCGCCAGCAAGGAGTACGGGTGCTCGCCGCGCCGGGCGTGGCGCTGGACGCCCCGGCCCTCATCGCCAAGCTTCCGACGGCCGGGGACGTGCCCCTCGACGCCCAAGGCTTCGCCTGGTCGCTCGGTGAGGCGGCTCGCAGGATGCAGGCCGAGCACGATCCGAGCCAGATCCTCCAGGTCACCGCCGAGTACCTACCGCTCACGGTCCGCGCGGATCGCTTCGCGATCTTCGAGGCGGACTGGCAACGGTACAAGCTCCGCCCACGCGTGCTCGCGGGCGGAACACTGGACGGGCTCCACGAGATGGAGATCTCCCTGGACAGGGGCATCACCGGGTGGGCGTTCCTGCGCGGCTACCCCTACAACTGCCCGGACACCCGCAGCCACTCCGAAGCCCTGCCGATCCCGGGACAAGACGAGTCGACCCTCGAGGAGTCCATGCTCGTCGTGCCGCTCATCGCGGGGGACCACCGGCTGGGCGTCATCGACATGTGGCGCAACGGCCTGTCCCAGTTCACCGAGGAGGATCTCGAGCGGTGCGCCCTTTTCGGCTACATCACAGCGGCCGCCTGGCGCAACGCGCAGCTGTATGCCGAGCTCGAGCGGCGTGCGATGACCGACACCTTGACAGGTCTGCTCAACCACCGCTGGTGGGACGAACTCGCTGCCCGCGAGGCGGCACGCAGCGCTCGGGCGGGAACTGAGATCGCGATCTTGCTGATCGACCTCGACCACTTCAAGCGCGTGAACGACCAGTGCGGCCACGCGGCCGGTGATGTGCTGCTCCGCAATGTCGGACGGGCGATACAGGCCACCCTTCGGACCGGCGACGCGGCGGTGCGCTACGGAGGCGAGGAGTTTCTCGTCATGCTTCATGACACAGACGCGATCGGGGCGATGCGGGTCGCCGAAGGCGTGCAGGAAGTCCTGACGAGGCTGCCGCCGCCCGGGAACGGGGTCGAGCGCATGACCGCTTCGATCGGAGTGGCCTTCTTCCCCCGCCATGGGGCGGTGCTTGAAGAGGTCGTGAACGTAGCCGACTCCGCCATGTACCAAGCCAAATCCCAGGGCCGGGACCGGATCGTCCTCGCACCCGACTCCGTGGCCAATTCCCTCTCGGCTCTGCGCCGGGAGGCGGAAAGCTAAGGCGGAAGGCGGAAGGCGAAGCGGCGCTGTCTTTCAGCCAGCCGGCCGGAGCGGCCGGACCGTCGAGGTGGCCATGCCCCGCCAGCCCCGGGCCATGGCAAAGGTGTCGAATGCCACAGCGAAGTGGCCATCTCCCGCAAGCACGACCGCGCCGCCATGACCGCCGCGTGCGCGAACCGATCCGAGGCCGTCGCTGAGCGCCGTTTCGAGCGGCGCTCCTGCCCTAAGGGCCCACTCGACCCGGTGCGCGAACCCAGCCACCAGGAACGATTCTCCTTCGCCGGTCGCGGAGACCGCGACACTCCGGTCGTCCGCCCAGGTTCCGGCCCCGACGATCGGCGAGTCCCCCACACGCCCGGGCAGCTTGCCGAGCCGCCCCCCGGTGGAGGTGGCCGCGGCGAGATGGCCGTTGCGGTCGAGGGCGACAGCCCCCACCGTTCCGCTGCGCGAGATGGGAGCGACACCCTCGCCGGTGAGCAGGGCCGGGTCCCTGCGGGCGAGACCGGCTTCCTCGCAGAAGCGGTCGGCGCCTGCGCCTGCAAGCAGGATCGGACCTTGCGCCGGGCCTCTCAGCGCCATGACCGCTCGCGCGGCGCGCACGGGGCTCTCGGGCCACGTGGCAGCACAGACCGCCCCGACGCTCTCGCTCGCGCCTTCCATGACCGCGGCGTCGGTCTCTACCGTGCCCTTGGAGGTGGCGACCGCACCCCTTCCGGCGTTGAAGTCCCCCGAGGCCTCCAGGCAGGCGACGGCCTGTACGACGGCCTCGATGGCGGGACCGGCTCCGGCGAGTACTTCCCACGCAGCCCCGAGCGCGGCGGCGAGGCTCTCTTCGAGCCGTGCGAGCTCGCCCGCCGAGCTGTGACGGCGGAACTCGCCGGCTCCTCCGTGGATCACAACCGCGGGCGCCCCGAGCGCTCCGGACTCCAAGAAGACCCCTTGCGGCATCATCGGGTGGCTTCCTGGTGCCCGCCCGGGACAGGTGGGTCGCTACGGGCGAGGAGGCCTTGGTGTGCCTGCTCGATGCGCCGCGTGGTGAGGCGCTCGACGACGAAGGCGAGGAACGGGACGAAGCCCGCCGCCACAAGTGCGATCATCTGCCCGAGGCTGAGACGGAACCGCCGCCCGAGGTCGGCCGCGGAGAGCAGGTAGACGATGTACAAGAACCCGTGTATCGGGCCGACCACCTGCACGACCGCCGGCTTGCCGGCTGCGTACTGGAGCGGGACGCCGACGAGGACGAGGACGAGAAGGCCGACGCCGACGACATAGGCCATGGCCCGGTAGCGAAGGAGAGTGAATCTGAGGGCCCGGTCCACGAGCCCCTCAGCGTAGCTTCCGCTCGTCTTCGGCGTTCAACTGGGCCAAGTAACGGTTGTAGGCAGCCAGCTCCTCGTCCTCTTCGTCTGCAGGTGGGGCCGAGCAGTTACTCGAAGCACCGCCGCCGGCCCTGTCCGACGGCAACTGGGCGAGGTCGGTGGGTTGCTCGTGGATGATCCTCCACCACATGTAGACGCCATAGCACGCAAAAAACGGCCATTCGACCGTGTAGGCCCAGCTGAGAGTGTTGCCGGACAGCGCGCGGTGCAGCTGCCACCATCCAAGAGCGAGGCAGCCCGGGACCACGACGAGCGCCGTCAGATGGAGCAGGACCGCCCGACGCGAGAACCACGCGGGACCCACGCCTTGAGGTTAGCCCTCCCCCACTTCGTTTCTCTCGCCGGCCTGCGCGCTCGCGCAAGCTCGGTCGCTGGCGCCAGCCAGGGTCTCCGGCACCTATGGTTGGCCCATGCGACCCTGGTCATCGACATATGCAGGCCGTCTCCAGGAGTTGGAGATCACGAGCCCCGCCCTCCAGGACAACGCCCTGGGCGACTCAGCCCGGCGGCCGCTTTATGTGTACCTGCCCCCCGGCTATGACGACGAGCAGGCACGGCTCTACCCGTGCGTGTACGTCCTCCAGGGTTTCTTCGGGGCCCTGCCGGCATGGAAGACCCGGGCGAACAACTTCCGGCCGACATATCTGGAAGTGGCCGACGAACTTTTCGCGTCCGGTGGCGCTCCGCCGTGCATCGTCGTGTTCGTCGACGCCTGGACTTCGCTCGGCGGCAGCCAGTTCGTCGACTCGCCCGCGACGGGGCGCTACCACACCTACCTGTGCGAGGATGTCGTCTCGTTCATAGACGCCAACTACCGCACCCTCGACGATCCTGCCCATCGCGCGGTGCAGGGAAAGTCCTCGGGCGGCTTCGGGGCGATGGTCACCGCCATGATGCGACCGGACCTTTTCGGCGGCTTCGCCAGCCACGCGGGCGACGCCCTCTACGAGTGCTGCCACCTGCCGGGGCTCATCGAGGCCTACAGGACGCTCCGGGACAACTACGACTCCAGCTTCGAGGCCTTCTTCGCCGACATGGCGACACGACCCGCCCTGTCGCGCCGCAGCGATGCGGAGGTCGTGTCGGCCTGGGCGATGGCGGCCTGTTTCTCGGCAGACGAGGACGGGACGGTGAAGGTTCCCTTCGACCTGCGCACGGGGCGGATCGACGATGCCGTCTGGGCGCGCTGGCTCGCCTGGGACCCCGTCAGGATGGTCCCGCTCCACGGGCCGGCCTTGCGCTCCCAACGGGCGATCTGGGTCGACGCCGGACGCTCCGACGAGTACCACCTCGACGTCGGCGCCGAGGCCTTCGTTGCCGAGCTGGCTGCGATCGGCGTCACCGAGGTCGCGTTCGAGCTGTTCGACGGCACCCACGCGTCAATCGAGTACCGCTACCCGCTGTCGCTCGCCTATCTCGCCGAGCGCATCTCCTGAGCCCGACCGCCGCCATGGCCCGGCCCGGCACGGCCACGGCCCGCCCTGGCTCAGTCTCCGCTGCGCTGATCGAAGGTGACCACGAGCTTGCGGGCCGCCCGTGCCTCGTCCACACGTCCGACGGGAGTCGAGCGCGGGGCTGCCTCCGCGTCCTTCGCGTTCCCGTCCTCGAGCGCTTCGTTGGCGATCTGAAGCAACGCCTCGGCGAGCGCGGCCACGGTCTGGGGGCTCTCGGTCTCGGTGGGCTCGATCATCAAGGCCTCCTCCACGATGAGCGGGAAGTAGACCGTCGGAGGATGGAAGCCGAGCTCCATGAGGCGCTTGGCGACATCGAGGGCGGAGAGGCCCACATCGTGGTGGAGTGTCTTCGCGGACACGACGCACACGTGCATCACCGTTCTGACAAAGGCGATGTCGTAGGTCCCGCGGAGACGTTCTTTCAGCCAGTTCGCGTTCAGCACGGCGACCTCAGACACGCGCTGCAGACCGTCGCCCCCGTTGAGGCGCAGGTACATCCACGCGCGGAGCAAGACGACGGCGTTGCCGTGCCACGAATGGACCCTCCCGATGGAGCGCTCCGGCATCGTGAGCTCGTAGCCCGATTCCGTGCGCGTCGGCCTCGGGCCCGGCAGGAAAGGCGCCAGCTCGGCACATACCGCCACCGGACCAGCCCCCGGGCCTCCCCCGCCGTGCGGCGTCGCGAAGGTCTTGTGCACGTTCATGTGCACGATGTCAAAGCCCATGTCGCCGGGCCGCACGATCCCGAGGATGGCGTTCAGGTTGGCACCGTCGTAGTAGAGCAGGCCACCGGCACCGTGAACCGCTTCGGCGATCTCGACGATGTCGTCCTCGAACAGGCCAAGGGTGCTGGGGTTGGTGAGCATGATCCCGGCCACGTCGTCGTCGAGCAGGCTCCGCAGCGCGTCCAGATCGACCCCACCCCGGGCGTTCGTGCCGACGGTGGCGACCTCGTAACCGCTCAGGGTCACCGAGGCCGGGTTCGTCCCGTGAGCCGAGTCGGGGATGATCACTCGCCGGCGGCGCTCGGACTCGCCGTGAGCCTCGTGATAGGCGCGCATCAGCAAGAGGCCCGTCAGCTCGCCGGCCGCGCCGGCCGCGGGCTGCAAGGTGGCGGCCGCCATCCCGGTGATCTTGCAGAGGCTCTCCTCGAGCTCGACCAACAGCTCGAGCCAGCCCTGGGTGCACGAGGCCGGAGCGCCAGGGTGCACCTGTGTGAAGCCCGGTATCGACGCGCCGGCGTCGGCGGCCTTCGGGTTGTACTTCATCGTGCACGAACCGAGTGGGTAGGCGCCGAGATCGACAGAGTACTGGCGGTGTGTGAGGCGGGTGAAGTGGGCGACGAGGTCACGCTCGGAGACCTCCGGCAGCGCCACCGGCTCGCTGCGCCTGAAGGGCTCGGGGACGAGCTCCTCGGCGGTCCACGCCGGCAGGTCCGTCGTCCGGAAGGCGGCGGCATGGCGTCCCGGCACGGAGAACTCGAAGATCGTCGGTTCGAAGTCGCGGGCGAGCAGCGGTGCTCCCAGGGCCCGGCCAGCGGGCATCGGGGCGCTCATCGGACGGCCTTTTCGAATGCGGCCGCGAAGTCGTCGATCTCGGAGCGAGTGCGTCGCTCGGTGGCCGCCACGAGCAGTCCACCCTCGTAGGCGGTCCCCTCGAAGCCGGCCCTGACGGGCACCCCGGCAAGAAAGCCTTCCTCAACCAGCCGTTCGATGAGCTTCTCCGGGGCCAGTGGCGTCTTGATGGCGAACTCACGCAACACCGGGGCAGTCGTCAGTGGCTCCACGGCGTCGATCCTGCAAAGCGCCTCCCGGGTGTAACGGGTGGCTCTCGCGGACCGGAGCGCCACCTCGCGCAGGCCCTTTGGGCCCAGCCAGGAAAGGTGGATGGCAGCGGTCACGGCCATGAGGGTCTGGTTCGTGCAGACATTGGACGACGCCCGCGCCCGGCGGATGTCCTGCTCGCGCGCCCGCAGTGTCATGACATAGGCGTGGCGGTCCTCCCGGTCGACTGTCTCGCCGACGATGCGCCCAGGAAGGCGCCTGACATCGGCAAGGCGGCAGGCGAACAGACCCAGGTAGGGACCGCCGAAGCCGAGCGCGGTACCGAACGGTTGCCCCTCGCCCACCACCACGTCCGCACCGAGCTCGCCCGGCGGGCGGAGCAGGCCGGCCGAGACGGGATCGAAGCACACGACGAGGCGGGCACCGACGCGGTCGGCGACCGCACGGGCGGCGCCGATGTCCTCCAGGCAGCCGAGGAAGTTGGGAGCGGCGACGACGACTGCGCCGAACGGGCCATCGTCGACGACCTCGTCCCAGGAGGTGACGCCCCCGGACAGGGCCACGGTGTCGATCTCGTGGCCAGGGCCTCGTGAAAAGGTCTCCAGTTGGCGGCGCCAATGGGGATTGACGCCCTGGGAGCAGAGCACCCGCCGGTGGCCCGTCGCCACGACTGCCAAATTCACCGCCTCGACGAGCGCTGCCGCCCCGTCATAGAGGGAGGCGTTCGCCACGTCGAGCCCGCAGAGGCGGGCGATCATCGTCTGAAACTCGAAGACCGCCTGCAGGACCCCCTGGGAGACCTCAGGCTGATAAGGGGTATAAGCAGTGAGGAACTCCGAGCGAGAAGCGAGTGAGCTCACCACGGCGGGGATCTCGTGGTCATAAGAACCCGCGCCTGCGAAGCAGACGAGGTCACGCCCGCAGGGCCGGTTCCGGGCGGCAAGGTCCTCGAGCCGCCAGGCCACATCCGGCTCGCTCATCGCCGGGGGGAGATCCAGACCGCCGGCAAGGCGAAGTGCCTCGGGAATCTCGGCGAACAGGTCGTCCAGCTCCTCTAGGCCGAGAAAGGCGAGCATCTCGGCGATCTCGGCGTCGGTATGGGCAATAAATGGTGCGCTCAAGACCTCGACCCTTCTGTGGTGCCCGAGCCCACAGCTCGAACAGGACCACCATCCCTGCCGGGCGGGACGGTCAACTTCTGGAACGGCGGCTTGACGACGACGGCCGGAGCCCGACCTCCACGCATCGCTATCTCCACCTCGGCCCCCATCGCCGTCTCGGGGGGCAAGAACCCGAGCGCGATCCCGCGTTGGAGCACCGGCGAGAAGTTGCCGCTTGTGACCACGCCTGAGACCTCGCCGCCGATGAGGAGCGCATCCTCGTTGCGCGGTGGCCTGCGACCCTCCGCGAGGAGGCCGCGCAGGCGGCGCCACGGACCGGTGGCCCGTTCTTTCTCCAGCGGTTCGCGGCCGCGAAATGGGCCCTTGTCCCAACTGACCACCCACCCGAGGCCAGCTTGCAGCGGGGTGATGCCGGGACCGAGCTCGTGTCCGTGAAGGGGCAGGCCGGCCTCCAGGCGAAGGGTGTCCCTGGCACCGAGACCGGCCAGCTTCACTCCGGCACCGAGCACCGCTCGCCAGAAGGCGGGGGCGGTCTCGCCCGGCACGGCGCACTCGACACCCTCCTCGCCGGTGTAGCCGGTGCCGGCGACTCGGCAGGGCACTCCTTGGAACTCGAAGTCTGCAACCGCGAAATGGCCGACGGCGGCAGCCTGGGGAGACACGGTCGCCAGCCGCTCACGCGCCCGTGGTCCCTGCACCGCGATGACGGCGCGTTCGTGCGTCACGTCCTGGCCGCCGAGCACCGAGAGGACTCGCGCAGTGTTGGAGGCATTCGGCATGACGTCGAATCGATCCTCGGCCACCCACCACACGATGAGGTCGTCGAGCACCGATGCGTCGTCTTTGTCCAGTAGATGCTGGTACTGGGCGTGCCCGGGTCCGATCTTGTAGAGGTCGTTGGTGAGGTTCGTCTGCAGCAGCTCGAAGGAGTCGGGCCCATCCACCCGGACGGTGCCGAGATGGCTGACGTCGAAGACAGCGGCGTCGTTCCTGCAGGCGAGGTGCTCAGCGATCGTGCCTTCGGGGTAAGACAGCGGCATTTCCCAACCGCCGAAGTCCACTAATTTCGCGCCGAGCTCGATGTGCTCGTCGTGCAATGCCGAGTGTTTGAGGCTCACCCAGCCAATCTAGCCGTTGCTTCCGGCAGGTACTTTCCGAGCAGATTGAAGACATCGCGGCGGTAAAGGACCCTCACGCGAACCTCGGGATACAGCTCGGCCATCTGGCGTAGCTTGCGGTTCTTCACCGTCACGAGCTCCTGGCGGAGCGTCGTAAGCTCGAGGAAGACGTCGTGCTCGCTCAGGTAGAAATCCGGCCGGAAGGCACTTGTCGGCTGACCGTTGGCGCCCCAGGCGAGAACGAACTCGACGGGCTCGTACTCCCAGCTGACCTCGTAGTAGTCGAGCAGCTCGGCGAACAGGCGCTCGGAGTCATGGGCGAACCGCACCGCGGTGTGTGGTGGCCGTTCGGCCACCGGGTCGGATCGCCGGCCGGAAAGCGTCTAGCCTCCCTCGGCAAGGCGGGTCGCGCCGGGCGTCGGCGGGATCTCGGCGGCGACACCCCCTGAAGCAGCGGTGGGCGCGTCGCTCCCGGCGACGCGGGCTGGTTCGATGCGCAAGATGGCCGCATCGACCTCACCTACTACTCCTGCCAGTGGGACGACGTTGAACACGCCCTGGCCACCGCGCAACAAGTCGATGATCTCCTCGCCGGTGCGCACGAGCACGGAGCCCTCGCCGACGATGACGAGATTGGCCGTCGTGAGGTCCTCTCCGACCGACTCTCGCAGGCATTCGATGGCGCGCCTGGCTTGGCGCAGGTTGACACCGCCGTCGAGGAGCTGCTTGATCACCTTCAGCTCGAGCAGGTCCCTGTAGGCATACAGCCTCTGGGACCCACTGCCCCGCGCCTTGGCCAGCGACGGGCGGCTCAGGCCCGTGCGGTCCCAGTAGTCGAGCTGCCGGTAAGTGATACCGACGATGCTGCACACCTGCGGCCCGCGGAAACCGACTTGCTCCATCTTGCGCCCCTGTCCTCGGCTACCGAGCGGCACCCCTTGCCCTGGTGGAGCACAGCGCGGTAATTACACCCTCGTAATGAAGGTTAGGGCTCGCGCAGCTCGACGTCAACGACCGGTCAACCCCTTGAGCTGGGGCTCAAGGGCCGACGTCTACTGCAGCTTGAGCTTCAGGGTTGCGAGGCCCGGCGGCCTGCAGCTGGACGAACTGCTCAGGAGGTGAAGTCCTCCGGCCGGATCCTGTCGAGGAACTCCCGGAATTCGCCGACGAGCTCGTCGGGGTTGCCCTCGACGGTGACGTCATCGTCGTCGGGCTCGATCACGAGCCCCTCGGTCTCCATGAGGTCGTCGGCGACGTACAAAGGCGAGTGCGTGCGTGTGGCGAGGGCTATCGCGTCCGACGGGCGGCACGAGACGACAACGTCACGCTCCCCCGCCCGAAGGTGGAGCTCGGCGAAAAACGTCCCGTCGCGAAGCTCGGTCACGAGCACCCGCACTACCTTGGCGCCGAGGGTCTCCACGAGCTCGCGCATGAGGTCGTGGCTCATGGGGCGCGGCGGCTCGACGCCTTGCAGCGCAAAGGCGATCGCGGTCGCCTCTGGTCCGCCGACGAAGATCGGCAGCGAGCGGCGCGCCCCCTCAGTCTCCTCCAACAGAACGACCGGGGTGCTCGTCCCCAGGTCGACACGGACGGCCCTTAGATGCACCTCGACCATGACAGCAACTTACCGCTGTGCGAGCCGCGCGAACATCGCAACCGGGTCGGCACGCAGAATTGCCTCGTCGGCAACCTGCAGCCCCGTTAGGTTCCGGTAGCGCTCGTCAAAGTCCAAGCCGTAGCCGACGACGTGCTCGTCGCTTATGATCTGGCCGACGTATCGGATCTCGACGGGCAGAAGCCTGCGGTTCTGCCGGTCCAAGAGGGTGCAGGCGGCCGTCGAGCGTGCACCGCGCAAGGCGAGCAGGCGGAGCACGTAGGCAAGCGTGAGACCGGTGTCAACGATGTCCAGGACCACGACCACGTCCCGACCGGCGACCTCGAGATCGAGATCCTTGACGACCCGCACCCGCGTCCGACCGTCGCCATAGGCCGAAAGAGCGAGGAAGTCGAGCTCACAGGGCCCGGGCAGCTCCCGGACGAGATCGGCGAGAAAACAGATGCTCCCCTTCAAGAGTGCGACAAGGACCACGCCATCTGGATAGTCGCGCCTGATCTCGCCCCCGAGCCGGTGGGCGATCGCGGCCAGCTCGCCGGCGTCGAGCAGGGACCTGGACGAGCTCTCGGGTTGGCTCACCCCCCGGTCAACTCGCGTAGGGTCGCCTGCGAGAAACACCGCATCAGTGCCTCGCCGAGCTCGGCCAGCTCGGCAAGCTCTTCGATGGCGTGGGCGCGTGCCTCGGGATTGCGTTGGCGCAGGAGCGGTGTGACGACTTGGGCGAAAAGCCCTGTCTGACGGTCTGCCGCGTGCTTGAAGACCTTCAAGTGACGGGCCTCGATGCCGTAGGGAGCGAAGCGGGCCGCCAGCTTGGCGACGAGGACCGCCTCTTCGTCATAGCAATGGACTCCGGCCACCGTGCGACCGGCTATGAGGCCGAAATTCTCCAGTTCTTCCACGCCTGACACCTCGAGGCCACTGGCATTGGCGAGCTCGACAAGGGTCAGGCTCGCCCCGGACAGTCCTGCGCCCGGCAGCCCCGCGGTCGAGCGCGAGGGGAGGTGCCGCCCGGGGCCGGCGTCGTTCTTGCGCTCCTCGTCTTCGGCTTCGGCGGGGGCGCCGCCTTCACCCACCGCCTCCGGCTCGGTCCGAGTGCCCGCCTCGGGGCCACCTGCGTGCGCTCTGGCCTGAACGGTGTGCGATCCGGTCTCTGGACCAGGTGTGCTCGTGGTGCGCCGGCGTCGTGAGGCACCGGTGCTCCCCCCCGCAGCTTCCTCGGCGTCAGGCGAGCGACGCGCGGCACCCTGGCGGTGCTCCCCTGGCGCATCACGACCCGGGCCCGCTGGGCCTACTTCCGGGACGCGCGCGGCCGGCGGAGGTGCCTTGCTCGTGGCCACGACCGGTGATCCGGCGCGCTCCGGCCCGTGGTCGGCGGAGGCAGCAACGGCAACCATGGGCGCCACGGTCGCGAGCACCGCCTGCGCTAGCTCCTCAGCGGCCTCTGCTGCCCCGGGCGCACCGACCAGCACCGGTTCTGCCTCTCGATCCGGGGGCGGGTCACCCATCTCGAAAAGGTGCGGCGCAGGCGCCTCCGGGTCGGTCATCCCGTTCTCGAGACGACCCTTGATCACCTTCAGGGGAAGGAAATGCTCTCGTTGCTGGCGCAAGATCCAACGAAGGCGGTCCACGTCCGGTTCGTAGAACTTGCGGTAACCCGATGGCGTGCGCTCGGGGTCGAGCAGTCCCCTGCTCTCGAGGAAGCGGATCTTCGAGATCGTGACATCCGGGAACTCCTCGCGCAACAGCGCGAGCACATCACCAATTGCAAGATAGGAGCGTTCCCCCACGTTGACCTCAGCCCGCGCTCGTGGAGAGGAAGACGAGCTTGAACTTGCCTATCTGGACCTCGTCGCCACCTTTCAAGGTGACGGTCTCGATCCGCTCCCGGTTGACATAGGTCCCGTTCAAAGAGCCGACGTCGGCCAGTACGTAGTGGGCGCCCTCGCGCCGGAACTCGGCGTGGCGACGCGACACGGTCACGTCGTCGAGGAAGATCTCGCTGTCGGGGTGCCTGCCCACTCGCGTGACCTCACCCGTTAGCACGAAGCGCGCCCCGGCATCCGGCCCGCGCTTGACCACGAGCACACCCGTGCCTTCGGCGAGGTCGCCGGCGGGAACATTGATCTCCTCGTCGGCAGAGTCGCCCGAAGGATCCTCTGGCAGGAACGAGATCGTCGTATCTGTGCTCGCGGCAAGAGCCGCGCCGCACGATGAGCAGAAATTCGCTTCGGCCGGGTTCCGGTGGCCGCAGTTGTTACAGAACACTCCTGTACGGTACCTGAGACTTACCCAGGCGCGCTCAGCTGTTAGTGCCTCAGTCACGACCCGAACGGTCATTGTTGCGCTTCCCGTTGCTTCCCCTCGCACTGGCGTGTGACGCGGTCGGATCCGACCGGCGATCTCTCAGGATTCGGTCAGCGAGCGGTAGCCTGCGGCATCCAAGAGCTCCTCGAACTCGCTGGGAGCTGAAGCTTCGATGACGCACAGCCAGCCTTCGCCGTACGCGTCGGCGTTGATGCGCTCAGGCTGATCGCTCAATGATGTGTTCACCTCGACTATGGTCCCGCCCACGGGTGCGTAGACCTGCGACACGGACTTGGTCGACTCGACCTCGCCGAGCTCTCCACCTTTGGCGACCTTGTCACCGACGGCCGGCAGCTGGACGAAGACGATGTCCCCCAGAGCCTCCTGTGCGAAGTCGGTGAGGCCGACCCTGACCTTGGCATCCTCGAGGCGCGCCCACTCGTGGTCAGAGGTGTATCTCAGGTCTTGCGGGACGTCCATTTCTCACGGCTCCTTAGAGGCGGCAGTGAATTTCACGCTGCGGCGATCGTACTCACTCGCCGGCAGGCACGCCTCCCCGGCCGATGGCCCAGGGCATGGGGCCGAGTCCCGCGGCCGGCTCGGGCCAACGACGCTCAGGGCGTGCCTTCGGCGAGGATCCGTCTGATGGCGTCAGCCGCCCGCTCCGCGCGCTGCTCGGCCTCCGCTCGGCTTCTTCCCTCGGCATGGACGTGAGTGGCCGGAGCATCCGGATCCGGTATGACGAGCGTCCAGCCGTTGGCGTCGATCGTCTTCAATCCGTCGAGCAGGACGATCTCGGCAGGGTCTGCCTGCTCGACGAGAGTCCGCATGACGAGGCCCTTTTGCTCGAAGGGCGTCGGCACCTCCTCCCGGACGATGAAGGTCTCAGGGAGGCGGGCCACAACCTTCGACAGCGACTCTTTCCTCGAGGCGAGGAGGGAGAGGACTCGCACCAAGGTTGCCACGGCATCGAAAGCCGGCAGGAACTGCGGGAAGACGAAGCCCCCGGACGTGTTCGCTGCCAGACTGATGCGGGGAGAGCCCGCCTCCTCCAACAACTGCACGCCGCCGAGCTTGGTTCGCCGCACCTCCGTGCCCGTCGCAGCGCATATCGCGTCCACCTGACGGCTCGCGTCCACAGGCACTGCGATCACGCTCTCGGGCTCCGCACTCGACACGAGCAGGGTGAGGGCGAGCAGTGCCTCGTCGTCGTCGAGCACATGCCCGGTGTCGTCGACGAGGGTCAGCTGCTCCCCGTCTGGATCCAGCATCGCCCCCAGGTTGGCGCCCGAAGAGTTGACGAGCTCGACGAGCCGGGTCGCGTGCACCGCCCTGTCGAAGCTGATGACGCCGGCGGTCGAGACGTTCGGGTTGATCCCGAGAATGTCGGCCCCGAGCTTGGCCAAAACGTTCGGCATGACGAAGCTCGTAGCACCGAACGCGTAGTCGAGGACGAGCTTGAACTTCGCACCCCGTATGGCATCGAGGTCGACGTGGTTGGTGAGCTCGTTCGTGTAGAACTCGAGAGTTCTCGACGCAAAGCCGATGTCGCCAATCTCGGCCGCAAGCACCCGGCGTGACTCCTCGCGGTCGTAGAGACGCTCGATTCTCCGCTGCGCGGCTTCGTCGAGGTCCATCCCGTCCTCGTTCAAGAAACGCAACGCCACGAACTGCGGGTCCCCGGGCACGAGCCGTACGCTGATGCCTCCCACGGCGGTCCCGATACGAGTGAGGAACCTCGTCACGGGCACCGTCGCGGCCTCGAGGTCCTCGACGTTGCAGCCGGCGGCGGTGATCCCGACCATGGCCGCGCGCTTGAGCATCCGTGCCGCTCGGCTGGAGTCTCGCGAGGTGACCACCGTGGCGCCCTTCGGCAGCGTGGTCGCGTACGCCAGGGCAACCCGCAACGCCACCTCCGGCGAAAGGTCGACGTTCGCGATCCCTGCCACACCGAGACGCCCGAAAAGGCTCCGCGACCCCCTGGACTCCCAGATGATCGAGGAGTTCACGACAGCGCCGGGATCGATGACCTTGCGCGGGTACACCTTCACGCCCGCCCCGACAACAGCCTGGCGCCCCACCCTGGATCCTTCGCCGAGCACCACTCCTTCCTCCAGGTGCACTCCCTGGCGGATGTCGCAGGACCGGGCGATGACACAGCCACGGGCGTTCACGGCTGAGGCGATGTAGACGTTGTCATGGATCACGCACCGCTCGATCACCGTGTTGTCGCCGACACGCACATTGGCGCCGATCACGCAGTGGCCGTGCAATTCGACGCCGGGCCCGATGCGGCAGTTGTCACCGACGAGCGCGGGTCCGACGATCTTTGCCGAGGGATGGATCTCCGCACCTGCGCCCAGCCACACGTCGGGGCGCAGCGGGAAGCCCGGCACGTCGATGTGGACCTTACCGTCGAGGATGTCCGCGTGCGCTCGCAGGTAGGCCTCCAGCGTGCCGACGTCCTCCCAATAGCCGCGCCCCACATAGCCGTAGAGCGGGCGACCGGCTTCGAGCATCGAAGGAAAGACCTCAGAAGAGAAGTCGACCGCCCGGCCGCCCGGTATCCAGTCGAAGACCTCTGGCTCGAGAACGTAGATCCCGGTATTGATCGTGTCGCTGAAGACGTCGCCCCAACCCGGCTTCTCGAGGAAGCGTTCGACGCGACCCTCCCCGTCGATGATGACGATGCCGAACTCCAGCGGGTTAGGAACCGCCTGGAGGGCGAGCGTGACGACCGCTTGCTGCTTGGCGTGGAACTCGACCAGAGCCGTCAGGTCCACATCGGTGAGGACGTCGCCGGAGATGACGAGGAAGCGGTCGTCCAGCTCGTCTCTGGCATTGAGCACCGAACCAGCCGTTCCGAGCGGTGTCTCCTCGGTTGCATAGACGAGATGCACCCCGAGCTCCGACCCGTCCCCGAAATAGGTGCGAATCGTGCTCGCGAGGAACCCGACCGTGACGACTATCTCCTCGAATCCGTGCTGGCGGAGCAGGCTCACCACGTGCTCGGCCATCGGCGCATTGGCCATGGGCAGCATCGGCTTCGGCTGGTTGGCCGTCAGCGGCCGCAGCCTCGTGCCTTCCCCACCCGCCATGATGACGGCCTTCACGAGGCCACCGGCTCATGCTGGGCGCGCTCTCGGCGGCGCTCTTCGAGCGCGCGGCGAGCAAGGGGGACATAAGCCGCGGCAGCGACGAAACTGAGGATCAACGCCGGCACGAGTGCCACCCAGGTGACGTCGCGCAACACCCTGGCCCAGGTCGCGCGTTCGTCAGTGAGCAGGAACAGCGGAAAGCAGCACAAGAGCCCGAAGGTGCCGGCCTTGCCGACCCAGAGCACGTCGATGCGTCTCACCTTGAGGGCGGCGAGCACCATGACTGCCGCCGAGACGAGGACCTCACGCCCGAGCACGACCACTGCGAGCCAGACCGGGACGGCACCGTAGACCGTGATGGCGATGACCCCCGTCACGAGGACCAGGCGGTCGGCGAGCGGGTCAAGGACCTTGCCCATGGTGCTGACCTGGTGCAACCTGCGGGCCAGGTAACCGTCCAGGAAGTCCGTCGCGCCGACCACCATCAGCACCACCGTTGCCGCGATCCTCAGGTCAGGACCGAACAGCAGCCAGCAGAACAAGCCCAGCAACATGATCCGGGCAAAGGAGATCACGTTGGGCACCGTCCAGACGCGATCGAGGCTGCCGTCCTCGCCCCTTACGGCCTCGGTCGGCACCGACTCCACGTCAGCGAGTCTACGGGCCGTGTCACTTCCGGGGCCGCGTGCCGACCGATCGCCTCCCGAGCAGGACCCGGGGGCTCGGTGCCAGAGCTGGCCGGCCTCAGCGCGTCTACAGCCGGCGAACGCGCTTGCCCGTCACGATGTTGGGCACGAGGCAGACGTAGCGGTCCGCCAAACCCTCGAGCGCCCAGGACTCAAGTGGCAGCTCCCTGGCCCTGGCGAGCACATCAGCATCAGTGATGACGTGCGCCAAACCTTGGATCATGACGCTCCAGCCCCGCTTGTGGTCGGCGTCGTAATGGTCGACCTCGAATGCCACGACGAACCCCGCCGACGCGTCGTTCAGCCTTGTGCCTTGTGCCGAGCGCCAGACGATCTCGCCGTCGAGCAAGGCGAAGTTCACCGGCAGGACCACCGGCAGGGCGCGCGCGGTGAGGGCAACGCGACCGACGGGCTCGCTTCGCAGCAGCTCGAGACAGTCCTCCCTGTCGAGCTCCTCGAAAACCATTCGCTGATCGCGGTCCACGATTCAAGAGTCGACCTGAGCAGGCCTTTCTGGTTAGAGGCGAAAGTCACGTTTCCGCAAGGCGTGCGTCGCCAGCGCGGACCAGAGCTCTCAGGTGATCGGCACCTGCCACTCGACCAGCGTCCCCGAGGGACGCCGCGCAGTGATCGACACGGAACCGGAAAGGGCGCGCGCCCGATCGGCCATGTTGCGCAACCCGTTTCCGGCGGTACGTCCCGCCGGAAGCCCGACACCGTTGTCGGCCACTGAGACGAGGAGCATCCCGTCCTCGGCCACGATGACGACCTCCACCGCTGATGCCCCGGCATGCCGGACGACGTTGGAGAGCGCCTCGGTCAGCACGGCCAGGACGTGCGGCTCCAGGTGCGGGCCCGTGGCCGAGTCCACCGGTCCTTGGAATCCGACACGCGGTTGAAAGCCGAGCTGCTCAGCGGCAGCTGCGACGACATTGTCCACCGCCGAACGGAGACCCGATCCAGCCACCGTGGGCCTTTCGAGGCGGAAGATCGTCTCGCGGATGTCGCGGATCACCTCGTCCAGGCCGTCGACGGCAGCCTCGATGCGCTCGGCGACTGGACCGGCGGCCAGCCGCTCGATGCTCTGAAGGCTCATCCCGAGCGCGAACAGACGTTGGATGACAGTGTCGTGAAGATCGCGCCCGATTCGCTCGTGCTCGGCGGTGACCTGGAGTTGCTCGAGCGCGAGGCGCTCCTCTCCCAAGGTGAGCGCGACGACGGCGGCGTTGGCGAACACCTCGACGAGCGCCGTGTCGTGCCGGCTGAAGCCCCGCGTCCTGCAGGGCCGGGCGACCACGAGGACGCCCAAGACCCGCTCGTCAGCGCTCAGCGGGCAGAACAGGCCGGCCCCGAAGCCGAGCGCCCTTATCTCGGCCGGAGTGGCCGCCTCGGTGGAAAGGTCATCGACGAGGATCGACGCCCTCTGCGCCATGGCTCGCTTCGAGATGCTGCCGTCGGGCGGGATCTTGACACCGATCACCGAGCTGGCCCCCTCCCCTTCGGCGGCGCTGATCACGAGGTCATCTTTGCCAGACGGTGTGACCACCCAACCCAGCGCGGCGTCGACCAGGCCGCGCGCCCGTTGCGCGACGAGCTTCAAGATGGTCTCGGTCCTTTCTCCGGCAAGCAGACGCTGGGTGATCTCGTTGACCGCGCGGAGACTTGCCTCTTGACGCTGGCGATCGCTGGCATCACGCACGAACGCCGCGACCACCTGGTGCTCGCCGGCCGAGAACGGGGCAAGGCCGACGTCGATCGGGAACTCACTCCCGTCACGGCGCCGGCCTGTGAGCTCGAGCCCGAGCCCCATCGGACGGGCCGTGCGAGTCTCTGTGAAAGCCTGCCGGTCGCGCTCGTGAACGGCCCGGAACCGCTCTGGCACGAGCATCTCGACGCTGTGGCCGACGACTTCCTCCGCATCGAAGCCGAACAGCGTCTTGACGGCGGCGCTCGCCAGCAAGACGATCCCGTCCTCGTCGACCACGATCACGGCGTTCGGTGACGCTTGCAAGAGAGTGGCCAGATTGTCCGCAATCTCCGAAACCCTGGATTGCAAGGACTCGTCACGGCTTCTTTCTCTCACCGAGGCGAGAGCCTAGTCAGGGCGTCAGTTCGGGCGGCGCGAGGTAAAGAGCGCCCTTTGGCCAGTTGTCACGTGGCTGCCGGAACCCCGAGCGGTCGACTCACCTTTCCGCAATACTTGAGCGCGGGCCGGCCCGTCGCAGACAAGTGCGTCACAGGCCAGCGCCGGCCGTCGGTCTCGCCTAGAGCACTCCGGAGGACATGAGCTTGAAAAAGACCGTTCAAGCGCGGGCCACGATTACCGCCCCGGCAAGCGCGCTGTTTGCCTGCCTGGCCGACTACAAGTGCGCCGGGGTCTTCATCGAGGGTCTCGAGCAGCTCACGCCGGTCGGGACGCAGACGACAGGCGAAGGTGCGCAGTTCGAGGCGGTGCTCAAGGTCGGCTTCCGCACGCTTCGAACCACGATAACGATCGCCTCGCTCGATCCTGAGCGGGGCATCACCTGGTCCTCGGCCGGAGATGAGGGGCAAACTCTCACGTTCGGACTGGATCAGGACCACGAAGATACGACCGCGACCCTCACCGTCACCTACACAGAGCCGGGCGGAATCGCAGGCTCTCTCATTGCACCTTTCGTCGAGCAGACCGTCCAGCACCGGGCAGACGCTGCACTGGAACGACTGCGCGACCACGTGACGCCGGACTAACGAGATCCGGGAAAGCGAAGCCGCGCCCTCGCCCGCACTTCAGCGGTCCCTGCGACATGCCGATACAAGATGTCGAGGCAAAGGGGTGGCGATGGAATACGCGGTGAAATGCGTCGTCGGGATCGAGCTCAAAGAACCGCGCCAAGCCAAGGGCGCCGACGGCCGCCATGGCATCGAGCGCCACGTCGAGGACACCATGCGGGAGCTGGAGCATCGCTGGATCTCCGAGTCGAAGGTCGATGTGGACTTAGCTCGGTCCGAAGCGAGCTTCCTCGTAGTCGTCGAGGCCGGAGATCAGCAAAGGGCGATGTCCAAGGCCTGGGGCGTGCTCTCGATGGCCGTGCACGCCGCTGGGGGCGCAACATCACATCGACCCTTCCCCTGGGACGCCGCCTGGTCAGTGAGGCTTCTCACCGCCAAGGCAAGTCCCCGGGCAAAAGAGGACAGGGCCGCCGCTTTTGCCTAGGTGACACGCTCCGCACACGACCGATGTTCAAGGGCGGCAGGGACCATGCCGATAGATGGTGCACGACCCCCGTTGCCTTGCGAGGGAAGCATGGGGTCGTGCACCGCTATGAGTATCTCGCGAATGCGGCGCGTCGCGCGGATTATTTGTAGCACCCTCCCGACTCAAGTCCTCCTCCCGACGGCCCGGTGAGCTCAGCGGCTATCGTCCTCCTCTCCGGACCAAGCCGCCAGCAATCGGTTCCGGCGGCGAGCCTTTGCACGACCTCACGGGCGCCCGGGTAACTTCAAGCCCCAAGAGCGCTCCTGTACTCGCCCGCTGCGAGCTCCGGTTCCCGCTCGGCGTAATCGGTCGCGGGCCGGCCGGGCTGCGCGACACGGGTCCAGCGCAAAGGAGCGGCAGCTTATGTCAACTGACGGAGGAGAAGATGGATACTGGTGAACGACTGTCCCAGCGGACAGGGACGGCCGAGCGGACAGGGACGGCCGAGCGGGTCGTCGGACACGGCCGCGAGACTGCGAACGGGCCTAGATCCAGGATCGCCTCGCGGATTGTCCGCTTGGGCTCCGAGACCGCGTTCGCAGTGTCGGCGGAAGCGGCCGCTTTCGCCGCTCAGGGCAACCCTGTCTACCCATTCCACCTTGGGGATCTGAACATCCCGACGCCGGCCAACATCGTCGAGGCGTCGTTCAAGGCGATCAAGAACGGCAAGACCGGCTACTGCCCCAACGCGGGCATCCCGGAGCTGAGGGGGGCGCTTGCCGCCGATGTGAACGCCTCCCACGGAACTGCCTACAGCGCGGAAAACGTCGCCATCCAACCTGGTGGCAAGCCGGTCATCGGCAAGTTTCTCCTGGCCCTCATGAACCCCGGCGACGAGGTGCTCTACCCGAACCCCGGCTATCCCATCTACGAGTCCCAAATCGAGTTCCACGGTGGTGTCGCGGTCCCCTACGGGTATCTCGAGGGCGCGGACGGCTTTGTCATCGACCTGGACGCCCTCGAGGCCTCCGTAACGCCGCGCACTCGCCTGCTCGTGTTGAACGACCTGCAGAACCCCCTGGGCGCTGAGTGCTCGCCAGAAGAGCTTGCGCGCCTCGCCGAGCTCGTCTCCCGACACGACCTCATGGTCCTTTGCGACGAGGCCTACTTCGACATCCGCTACTCGGGACACAGCACCTCGTTGGCCGCGCTCGAAGGCATGGCCGAGCGCAGTGTCATCCTCTACACCTTCTCCAAGAAGTTCGCCATGACGGGCTGGCGCCTAGGCGCCGCCATCGGCCCGCGTGAGGTCATCGAGGTCATCACCAGGCTCAATGTCAACGACGAGTCCTGTCCCAACCACTTCATCCAGCACGGCGCCCTCGAGGCGCTCACAGGCGACCAATCCGGGCCTCGCCAGATAGTCTCGGTCCTGCGGGAGCGGCGCGACGCCGCGATCGCGATCTTGAACCAGACACCCGGCATCCGCTGCTACACGCCGAACGCCACCTTCTACCTGTTCCCCGACGTCACAGGCGCCATGCGACTGAAGGGCCTCACCGACGTCGAGAGCTTTCGGCGCGACGTGCTGCACGCCACCGGGGTATCGGTCTGCTCGCGCGTGCATTTCGGCCGCCCCCGCCCTGGCGAGAGCGAGCAGTTCGTGCGTCTCGCCTATTCGGGGATCGACGAGCCACAGATCGTCGAGGGCCTCTCGCGCCTGAAGGCATACCTGGCCGGCGACGTCGTCGGCCTCTGAGCCCCGCCGGGTCTCCGGCCGCGCCGGAGGCGTCGGCGGTCTGCGAGCCGCTGAGGCGACCCGAGGACACCTGCGCCGGCCACGGTAGCGTTCCCTGTCAATCGTGAGAGTCCACCCAGCCCCCAGTGGCTCGGGCGCAACCGTGCTCGAGCGCTGGACCCGCGCCGTCATCCGCTGGCGCGTCGTCGTAATCGCGTGCTGGATCGCGATGCTGGTCGTCGGCGCCCTTTCCGCCGGGGCCCTGCCGGGCCTCCTCTCGACGTCGCTTGCAGTGCCGGGGACCGGCTCCGAGCAAGCCGACGCCATCTTGACCCAGCACTTCGGCGAGAACATCGAGGGCACCTTCACGGTGGTCTTCCGTGTCGGGCAGCCATCGGCCCGCACACTTCAAGCTCTGGACCGTCGCTTCGCTGCTGCTGCCAGAGTGGTTCCCACGGCACGGGCCATGGCGTTGCGCCCCGTGGGCGGGATCCTCTACGGAGACATAAGCACGTCACTTGACCTGCAACGAGCCGCGTCCCAGACAAGCGCCCTACGCCTCGCCTTGAGCCGGTCGGGACTCCCTCCTGCCTACGTGACCGGAGCACCCGCGCTCCAGCACGACATCACCCCGATCCTTACGAGCGATCTGCACAGGGGCGAGGTCATAGCCGTACTGGCCGCGTTGATCCTCCTTGCGATCGTCCTCGGTTTCTCGGTGGCCCTCCTGATGCCGCTGGCTGTCGCCGCCTGCACGACGTTCAGCGCCCTCGCGGTCGTCTTTGCCCTCGCCCATGAGTTCCTCATGGTTCTCTACGTCCCCAACCTCGTTCAGCTCATTGGTCTCGGGCTCGCGGTCGACTACTCGCTCCTCGTCGTACACCGGTTCAGAGAAGAACTGGCGGACACGGAACGACCGGTGGGCGACGCCATCGTGGCCACGATGGGGACCGCAGGCCGGACAGTGCTGCTTTCTGGCGTCGCTGTCGCGATAGGCCTCTCGGTCCTGCTCATCGTCCCGGTTCCCTTTGTCCGTTCCCTTGGCTTTGCAGGGCTCGTGGTACCGCTCGTCTCGATCGTCGCCGCAATCACGCTACAGCCGTCCCTGTTGTCGCTGTTGGGGCGCCGCGGCGTGGGGAGCTACTCCCTCACCCGGCTCGGCCCGGGGCGCGCCTTCAAGGCCGGCTTGTGGTCGCGCCTCGCGGCCATGGTGATCCGCCGCCCTCTCGTCGTCTTGGCCGGCTCGGCGGCGGTGCTAGCGGCGGCGGCCTTCCCGGTCGCCTGGCTCGAGCTCACGCCCGGCTCTGTCGTGGCCATTCCACAGAACATCCAGTCGGCCCGTGCGATAGCTCTCCTTGGTGATCGGGTCGGGCCCGGGGTGATGACGCCGATCGAGATCGTCCTCGACGCCGGCGCTGCGGGCAGGGCGCGCGCACCCGTCGTCTCCGCCGCGACGCTCCGGCTCGCCCGTGAGGTCCTCAACGATCCCGAGGTCTTCGTAGTGGCGATCGGCTCTCGAGCCCCTTATGTCGATTCCTCCGGCCGCTACGCCCGGGTGATCGTCGTCGGGCGGCACGCCTTCGGTGACGAGGCGACCCAACAGCTCGTACGGCGGATCCGTCTTCAGTTTCTTCCCGCCGCCCACCTCTCCTCCGAGGCGCGCGCCTATGTCGGTGGCGCGCCTGCCCAGGGCGTTGACTTCCTGGCTCGCGTCTACGGAACCTTCCCCTGGATCATCCTCCTCGTCCTGGCGCTCTCCTACCTCGTGCTGCTGCGCGCCTTCCGTTCGCTCTTGTTGCCGCTCATGGCCGTGCTGCTCGACGCCGTCTCGGTCGCCGCGAGCTACGGCCTGCTCGTCCTCGTGTTCCGCTTCGGCGTCGGCGCGGACGTCCTCGGCCTCTACCGCGTCTCTCAGATCGAGGGGTGGGTCCCGATCTTCCTCTTCGCGATGCTCTTCGGGCTGTCCATGGACTACGAGGTGTTCTTCGTCACACGCATGCGCGAGTCATGGGACGACTGCGGCGACAACGCTCGCGCCGTGACAGACGGTCTCACCCATACAGGTCGCGTGGTGAGTGCCGCGGCTTTGATAATGGTCGGGGCGCTTTCCGGGCTCGTGGCCGGGCGCGTGGCCGGATTGCAGGAGCTCGGCGTCGGGCTCGCGCTCGGCGTCCTTCTTGACGCGACAATTGTGCGTGGCCTGCTGATGCCGAGCCTGATGGCCCTGCTCGGACGCTGGAACTGGTGGCTTCCTGCCCCGATCGCCCGCCTCGCCGGCATCGAGGCCTCGCCGCTCGTCGAGCGCGGCGAGGCCCCTCGATAGCCGTGTTGCTGTGAGCTACTTGACGACTGTGATCGCGAACCTGAACGCCGGCAGGTGATAGCCGAGTGCCAGGGCAGGCTCGTCCTGGGCGTAGGTGAGTACTGGCACCATGCCGTAAGGGGTGTTCGCGAACGACGGCGACAGCGAGTAGAGCATCGGATAGAGGTCGATCAAGTGTGTTCCGGGGCCGCCAGTCGCGTTCAAGTGCAGAAGAACGTCCCCGTTCGAATTGAAGCCGCACCCGTAGCCTATGTAGCTGTTGTCGTAGTCGACGCCGACGGTGTTGTCGAGCTGCGTCCAGCCGACGCCTTTCAAGTGGATCGTGAAGGGCTGGCCTTCCTTGACGACGACCGAGGACACCCCTTGTCCGACGATGCTCTCTTTCACGTAGAAAGGCACCTGCGCCACGGTCTTGCCATCTTGCACCAGCTGCACGACGTGCCAGCCGCCGAGACCGTCGGGAACCGTGATCCTCGAGGTGAGGGAACCCCCTGAAGGACTAGCACTGCCCAAGGGCTGCGACACGAAGACCCAGCACGTGCTCTTGCAGTTGACTCGGTTGCCGACGACCGTGGACCAGATCAGCTGCACCGAGCCCGAGGAAAGTCCCGACGCCGTGAGATCGACAGGTGTGTTCACCGGTCCGGCGCTGGTTGCGAGCTGCGCCTTCACGCCGCTGTTGGCCGCGAGGCCGCTCGTCTGCAGCGTCGTCCGGGCGCTGACGGTCGGGGCGACATCGACCGGCCAATCAATTGAGGCCGGCGGCGGCCCGTCGTCCTTCGTCACGGTAAAGGTGACCGTGGCGCCGTTCGTGTAAGGGATCGGCGACTGAGGAACGTTCAGGTACAGGTAGCTGATGGCGTTGCCGATCTGGATCGTGTGCGGGCCGACAGCACCTGCGGCCCGGATGACTGCTCGGGCCACGCCGCGCGTCCAGTTGGCCATCATCTCGCCCACGT
>JBEKBT010000016.1:0-42381 GCA_050015255.1 Acidimicrobiales bacterium | reverse complement strand
GAGGAACTGGCGGCCGCGGTCTTCTTCGGCCACACCGTGGCCGAGTACGCGGTCGAGCTCGGCCGCCGCGCCAAAGCGGGTCTCGTCGTCTTGTTCCACCACAAACCGGACCGCCCCGACGACGCCCTCGACGAGCTTCCCGGGCGTTTCGGCCCCGAGCCGCAGGTCATCGTTGCCGCCGAGTCGTTGGTGCTCGAGCTGTGAGGCCAGGTCGCGATGAGTACGCCTGACGCCGTCGTCATCGGATCCGGCCCGAACGGGCTGGCCGCCGCCCTCGTGCTAGCGCGTGCGGGGCTCTCGGTCGAGGTGCTCGAAGGAGCCGCCACGCCCGGCGGCGGATGTCGCACCGAAGAGCTCACCCTCCCCGGGTTGCAGCACGACGTCTGCTCGACGGTCCAGTCCATGGTCCCGCTCTCGCCGTTTTTCGCCGGCTTGGACCTCGAGCGTCTCGGCGTGCGGCTTTGCACGCCAGAGGTGGCATTCGCCCACCCTCTCGACGACGGGCGGGCGGGGGCAGTCCTCGGCTCGGTGGCTGACACAGCAGCCACGCTCGGCGCCGACGGCGCCAGGTACGCCCGTCTTTTCGGCCCGCTCGTCGACGGGGCGGCGACAATCGTCCCGACAGTCCTCGCGCCCCTGCGATCCCTGCCCCGTCACCCCGTCCCCATGGCCCGTTTCGCGGTGGCGGGGCTGCCGTCGCTTGCTCACCTCGCCCGGCGTTTCTCGACCGAGGAGGCCAAGGGACTCCTGGCCGGGGTCGGGGCCCACGCCATGCTCCCACTGGAGGCGCCCCTCACCGCGGCCTTCGGCATCTTCCTCACCATCGTCGCCCACGCAGGCGGCTGGCCGCTCGTGCAAGGGGGCAGCGCCCAACTCGTGGCGGCGCTCGTCAGCGAGCTCACCGACGCCGGAGCCACGCTGCACACCGGGCGCTTCGTGAAAGACGCCACCCAGCTCCCCGCGGCGCGGGCGGTCGTCTTCGACACTTCCCTGGAAACGCTCGTCGCCGTCGCCGGAGCCCGGCTCCCCGCTCACTACCGCCGCGCCCTCGGGCGCTTCCGCCACGGCCCCGGCATCTGCAAGGTGGACTGGGCCCTTTCGGGCCCGGTGCCGTGGTCAGCGCCGATGTGCCGGAAGGCCGGGACCGTGCACGTGGGAGGCACCTTTGCCGAGGTGGCGAGAAGCGAGTCCGAGGTCGCGTCCGACCGTCACGCCGAACGCCCTTACTGCCTGGTCGTCCAGCCCGGCGTCGTGGACCCGACGCGCGCCCCCGCCGGACAACAGACTCTCTGGGCCTACTGCCACGTACCCCGGGGCTCGACGCTCGACATGACGCTACGCATCGAGGCCCAGATCGAGCGGTTCGCACCGGGCTTCAAGGACCTCGTGCTCGCCCGCGCGACGCTGACAGCTGCGCAGGCCCAAGCCCACAACCCCAACTACGTGGGCGGCGACATCACCGGCGGGGCGGGGACGCTTCGCCAGACGATCTTCAGGCCGGCCGCGCGGTGGAACCCTTACAGGACAGGCGCCCAGGGCATCTATCTCTGCTCTGCCTCCACCCCTCCCGGTGGCGGTGTGCACGGGATGTGCGGGGTCGGAGCGGCTCGCGCCGTGCTCGCAGACCTCAAGGTTCGGGAAAGACGTTGACCTCGGCCAGGCTTGGCGCCGGAGAGGGCGGGCAGGCTCAGGAGGCTTGTGACCCCCTCCCCAATAGCGTCTCCGGGGGGAGACAAAGCGGGATCGCGGCAACTGATGTCGGGCGGCAGAGGAAGAACCCCTGCCCGTAACGAATGCCCAGCCCCCGCAACACCTCGAGCTCGGTTGCAGTCTCGATCCCTTCGGCAATGATCTCGGCTCCGAGGCCCGAGGCGAAGCTCACTAGAGCCGTGGCGAGGGCAATGCGCACGGGATCGTGGTCGATGCCAGAGGTGAGCTCCCGGTCAAGCTTGATGAGGTCTGGGGTGAGCTTCAAGATGTGAGCAAGGCTGGCGAAGCCGGCACCGGTGTCGTCGATGGCGAGACGTGCACCCATCGAGCTCAGCCGTCCGAGCGCACCCGACAGCCGCTCGTAGTCGTCGACCCTGGCCTCCTCGGTCAGCTCCACGACGACGCGGCTCGGTTTGGAGCTGGCGAGGAGCCGGCGCAATTCCTCAGAGACCATCGCCTCGGGGCCTGCGTTCACGCACAGGGCGATATCTCCCGGAAGGTGGGGCAGGTTGCCCAGGGCTCGCTTCACAGAGGTGATCTCGAGCTCGACGCCGACGCCCAGCTCGTGTGCCTCGGCGAACCAGACGTCGGGAGTCCGCTTCGGTCGTCCTGAGAACCTGGCGAGCGCCTCGACCGCGAAGCACTCCCCGTTCGTGATGTCGAACACCGGCTGGAACACGTGCGTGAGGCCGCGACCTCTAAGGAAACGGTCGACGCGGCTTCGGGTCTCGACCCTGCCCATCGCACCCGGGTTCAGAACGTTGGCCATGAACCGTTCCTCGGCCGCCCAGTCGTTCTCGCCGGTCGCGGCTATGCCGGGCGCGCCGTGGTCGGCCCGGGCAAGCAAGGCGTCGGTGACGCTCGCCAAGTCGACGGCGACTGCCAGCACCACGCTGATGAACTCGGCGAGGCTCGTGAACGTCGCCAGGTCGCGCCTGTCGAAGACGTGCGGGCGGCACGAGCTGACATAGAGCACTCCGACCGTCACGTTGTGACGCCAGAGCGGGACGCACACCAGTGACCGGGCGCGCGTGATGCGGCAGAATTCGCGCTCCACACGAGGGTCGATCTCGGTCTCGTTGCTGAACGTCTCGCCCAGATGGAACGCGAGCCCCGCGAGACTTCCGACCAGGGGTACACGCTCGCCGACGCGCGCCTCCAGATGCCCGGCCCCACATTCGTAGGTCAGCCACGACGGGTCGCGGACAAAGCCCATGAGGACACCGTCGACACCGTTGACGAGCGTCATCGCCTCGTCGGCGACCCGCTTCATCAAGACGATGGGGTCGACGGCGCGTCTGATGGCGTCCTCAAGGCCAGTCCGATCAGTCGGCCAGGACGGCCCTTGGCAGCTTCGCAAGGCTTTGGGCACGGTTCTTGTTTCCCTTGGAAGGAATGACGGTTTCTCTTGGAAGGAATGACGCGTGACTTCTCTTGTCCTCTCGTATCGGAGGAGGTGCCGGACGGCATGAGTCCTCTCACCTGGGACATCACCCGCCTCGTCACCCCGAAGATGTGCGGTAGTAAAAGGCGCGAAGCCATTCGGCTCGTTCTCGCAGCGGGCGCCACCCGGGCGCATGTAGATCCCGGGCTGAGTTTCGTGTCCAGCCCGGCTTCGTGTCCAGCCCGGGGACCCTGCCCAGCCCGGGGACCCGCCTGGCCCGGTGTCAAGTCAACTCGGCCCCGGGGCAAGCCCGGGGCCGGGGGGGAGCTTCACGGTCACGCCGGAAGGACATGCTCTCCGATTTCAGTCAACAACTCCGACGCCGCTATGTCAACAGGTCGCCTGCCGGCTGCTGGACCGCAGGGGCGCGCTGGGGGGCGCAACGACATCGCGGACGATGTTGTACGCACCGTGCCACAAACGCCAAGTAGGTTTGCGACGGTCTTACGCCGTCTCAGCGGCGGCACAAGGAGGGACGACATGACGAGCGCCGAATTGCTGAGTGATGCCTTTGGACGCATCCGCGAGGTCGTGGAGGAGGTGCTCGACGGCCTCACGCGCGACCAGCTGACCTTCCGCCTCGACGATGACGCCAACTCGATCGCCTGGCTCCTATGGCACCTGACCCGCGTCCAAGACGACCACATCGCCGAAGTCGCCGGCACCGAGCAGGTCTGGACGGCCTCTGGCTGGGCCGCGCGGTTCGCGCTGGCCCTCGACGTCTCGGACACGGGCTACGGCCACAACGCGGCCCAGGTCGCCGCCGTGACGGCCGACGCGGACAACCTGCGCGGCTACCACGAAGCGGTCTGCCAGAGCACGCTCCGCTTCGTCCGCCCCTTGTCGGACGCTGACCTGGATCGTGTCGTGGACAGGCGCTGGGACCCGCCAGTGACCCTCGGTGTGCGGTTGATCAGCGTGATCGCCGACGATCTCCAGCACGCCGGGCAGGCCGCGTTCATACGCGGGATCCTCCTGCGCAGACGCTGAGGGCGAGGACTGCCAGCAGAGGCCCCCGAAGACAGGTCTAGACAATATGGCAGCACCGGAGTAACTTCACGCGCGGATCGCTCCGGCGATCAAACGGGGGGCAAGTGATCAAGGGGTTGGCGCTCCACGCGCTCTGTCGGTTCGCGGCAACTGCCGTACGACCTTTCTCTGGACTGGTCTCCCGGACAAGTGTTCTGTGGAGAGAGCAAGGAGAGACGGGGGATGGCGCAGCTGGAGCAAAGGCTTTCCGCGGACCAGTCGGACGACACCAAGGACCTGGCGCGCTTCGGGTACAAGCAGGAGCTGCACCGCACCCTAGGTCTGTTCAGCTCTTTTGCAGCCGCCTTCAGCTACATCTCGCCCTCGACGGGCATCTTCACCCTGTTCTCCCTTGGCCTTATCACCGCCGGGGGCGTCTTCATCTGGAGCTGGCCGATCGTCGCCCTGGGGCAGTTCATCGTGGCGCTCAATTTCGCCGA
Source organism: Acidimicrobiales bacterium (assembly GCA_050015255.1). Lineage (GTDB taxonomy): Bacteria > Actinomycetota > Acidimicrobiia > Acidimicrobiales > Bog-793 > Fen-455. Next base: position 37,758 of record JBEKBT010000016.1, on the reverse strand, counting down.
GGTCTCGAGCCACTTTCCCATCGCCGGATCGGTCTTCCAGTGGACCAAGTACCTGGCCGGGAAGAAGTACGCCTGGTTCACAGGATGGATCTACGTCTTCGCCGGGATCATCACCGTGACCGCTGTCGTCGCCACCTTGCCGCTGACGCTGTTGCCGGCATTCGACAACATGGGATGGCATCTCAACGCCGCCAGCCTCCACGACCAGATCTGGATTGCGGCGATCACCCTCGTGGTCGTCACGATCCTCAACATCTACAGCGTGAAGCTGGTCTCGATCATCAACAACACAGGGGTGTTCTTCGAGATCGTGGGCATGGTGGTCTTCGCCGTCGTCATGCTCGTCGTCCACCGGCACCAACCCATCTCGGTGGTGACCAACAGCGGCGGCATCCATGTCGGATTCGGCGTGTTCTTCGCGGCGATGTTCATGAGCCTGTTCGTCATCTACGGCTTCGACACCGCCTCGACCCTCGCCGAGGAGACCAACGACCCGAGGCGCAAGGCGCCCCAAGCCGTGCTCGCCTCGGTCGGCGGCGCCTTCGTGATCGGTGGCATCTTCCTGCTGGCGACCCTCATGGCCATCCCGAACCTGGGCACGGCCATCAAGGACGGTTGGGGACCCGCGCAGATCATCGACGCCAACTTCTCCAAGTTCTGGGCAACCGTCTACCTGCTCGTCGTGTCGGCAGCCATCTTCGTGTGTTGCATGTGCATAATGGCGGCAACCGTACGTCTCTGCTTCGGCATGGCGCGGGACAACCGGCTCCCACTCTCGCGTGCCCTCAGCAAGGTCCACCCGCACCTCCACACGCCCATCTGGTCCTGCATCGCGGTGGCGATCGTCGCCGCCATCCCCCTGTTCAAGTACGCAGGCGTGGGAATCATCGCCATTGCCGCAACCGGCATGATCTACCTGTCGTACTTCCTCGGCAACCTGGCCGTCATGAAAGCAAGACTGGGTGGGTGGCCGAAGGTCAAGTCGCCCTTCAAGCTCGGAGTGTGGGGCCCGATCGTCAACGTCCTCGCCCTCGCCTACGGGGGCTCCATGCTCGTCAACTTCGCCTGGCCGCGCGCCGCCAGCAACCCCTCGCCGAACCAGACTGCCGGCCTGTTGAGCCTCGGCCTGTCGTTCCTCAACAAGATCCCAATTCTCTACACGGTGCTGGCGTTCATCGTGATCATCGGCGTCATCTACTACGCGCTGTTCGAGACGAGGAAGGTGATCGAGGTTCACGTGCCCGCCGAGTCCGGCCCAGTCGAGATCCCAAGAGAGTCATTGCCACCCGAGGAGCTCGTCTAGCCGTTGGACGAAGCCTCGGAAGACAAACCTGGCTCAGTGCTCGGGGAGGTCGAAGCTCCAGACGATCATGCGAGTGCGGTCGCCCCGGAACAAGTCCCGGGCGAACTCGACCGGCCTGCCCTCGGCATCGAACGCGACCCGCTCCACGAGCAGCAGCGGCGCCCCGCGGCTGACGCCGAGCAACGTCGCCGTGTGGTTGTCCGCCCGGACGGGCTCGAGCTTTTCGACTGCCCGGCATGGTCGGGACTCGTAGCGGACCGCCAAGAGCTCGTAAAGCGAGCCCTCGAGCGGCTCTTCCAGCATCCCGGGAAACCGTTCCGCCGGGAAGCTCGACGACTCGAGAACGACCGGCCTCGAATTCGCGAGACGCAACCGCGCCACTTCGTAGACAGCCGCCCCGTCTTCAAGATCGAGCCCACGAGCGACGGTCGTCGAAGCGGGGAGCTGCTCGACGTGCAGCACCACAGAGCTCGCTGTAAGACCAAGGCGACGTGCCTGCTCGGAAAAGCCGGCAAAGCTCGACAGGTCCCGCTCGACGGTCGGCTCGGCTACGAAGGTGCCGCCCTGGCGGCCGACCGAGCGGCGGATCAGCCTGCCCCGTTCGAGGTCGGACAAGGCCTGGCGAAGGGTGAGGCGGTTGACGCCGAACCAACCGGCAAGCTCACGCTCGGGCGGAAGGCGATCACCCGGCCGAAGATCACCGGAGCAGATCGCCTGTTCTATGACCTCGCCGATCTGAGCGTAAAGGGGACCTTCGGCGCGCGAGACGTCATCCAGCCATGGAGGGGCCTCACCGTCGTGCGAACGGCCCTCACCGTGCGTCCGTGCGCGGCCCCCCATGATCCCCCTCCTCAGTCCTCTGTCAATCCTGTGCCACGAATCGACGATGCCCAGTGGTTCCATGGTATAGATGATTCCGGCCTCGTCGCTTGCCTGCTGGTAAAGGAGCCGGGACAGTGATCGAGCGGGCACGCGCAGTCGTCGTCGGGGGAGGAGTCGGCGGCTGCTCCATCTTGTACTGGCTTGCCCGTCTCGGCTGGAATGACGTCGTGCTTGTCGAGCGGGCGCAGCTGACGAGTGGCTCGACCTTCCATTCGGCTGGTCTCGTGGGCCAATTGCGCTCTTCGCTGAGCCTCACGCAGATGATGATGAACTCGGTCGAGCTCTACCGAGATCTGCGAGACGAGGTGGAGCTCGAGACCGGCTGGCGCGAGGTCGGCTCCCTTCGCCTTGCTTCCTCCTCAGAACGCATGGAAGAGCTCCAGCGTCAAGCTGCCTGGGCAGAGACATTCGGCTTGCCTTTGCACCTCGTGTCGCCCGAGGAGGCGCAGAAGCTCTTCCCCCCGATGTCGATCGAAGGGGTGCACGGAGCCGCCTTCCTCACGACCGACGGGTACCTCGACCCGAGCCAGCTCACCATGGCCCTTGCCAAAGGTGCCCGCCAGCGCGGAGCGACGATTCTCACCGAGACGCGGGTCACCGGTGTCGACGTCGTCCGCGGGGCTGTTCGTGCCATCGAGACCGACAAGGGCCGTATCGAATGCGAAGTCGTCGTCAATGCCGGGGGCATCTACACCCACGAGATAGGACGACTGGCCGGCCTCCACGTCCCGATCGTGCCGATGGCGCACCAGTACGTCATAACCAAGCCCACCGATCTTCCCCGCGACATGCCCACAATGCGCGACCCCTCGTTGCTCGTGTACTTCCGCGGCGAGAGCGGAGGCCTCGTGGCGGGCGGCTACGAGCGAGATCCCGCTCCGTGGGGCCTCGGAGGAATCCCTGCCGATTTCAACAACCGGCTCTTGTCTCCGGACTGGGACCGGTTCGCCCCGCTGTTCGAGGCGGCGACCACGCGCGTGCCTGAGCTCGCCGATGCCCAGATCGTCCAGCTTGTCAACGGTCCGGAGGCATTCACGCCCGACGGCGAGTTCATCCTCGGACCTTCCAGGGTCCACGGATTCTGGGTGGCAGCAGGCTTTTGCGCGCACGGCATAGCGGGCGCCGGCGGGATGGGTCGCCTCATGGCCGAGTGGATCATCGAGGGTCAACCGGGGCTCGACACCTGGGAGATGGACTCACGTCGTTTCGGCCCGCAGTACCACAGCCGCGAGTACGCCCTCGAGCGGACGACCGAGGTGTACGCCACCTACTACGACGTCAAGTACCCGGGACACGAACGCCGCTCCGGCCGGCCGCTGCGTGTGCCACCCGCTTACCAGCGCCTGGTTGCCCTCGATGCCGCCTTCGGCGAGAAGGGCGGGTGGGAGAGGGTCAACTGGTTCGAGTCGAATGTCGCCGCCGGCGACCCGAGGTTGCGTCCGGTGGGGTGGGCGGGACGCCTGTGGTCGCCGGCCGTCGGCGCCGAGCACCGCGCTTGTCGGGAGACGGCCGCCTTGTTCGACGAGACCTCCTTCTCCAAGCTCGAGGTGATAGGTCCGGGCGCGCCGGCCTTCCTGGAGCACATGTGCGCGAACCGGGTCGCGCGCCCGCCGGGAACAGTTACCTACACCCAGCTCTGCAATCCGGCAGGCGGCGTCGAGTGCGATCTCACGGTCACCTGCCTCGCCGAGGATCGTTTCCGCATCGTGACCGGGACGGCCTTCGGCAACCACGACCTCGCCTGGTTGCGCGCCCACCTGCCTTCGGACGGCTCGGTTCTGATCGAGGACGTGACCTCGCGCTACGCGTGCTTCGCTCTCTGGGGCCCGAGCTCGCGAACCATCCTGCAGCAGCTAACAGAGACAGACCTCACGAATCAAGAGTTTCCCTACATGACCGCCCGCGAGATCACCGTAGGGCCCGTGCCGTGCCTTGCCCTCCGGGTCACCTTCGTCGGCGAGCTCGGCTGGGAGCTGTACTGCCCGTCCGAGTTTGCCCTCCGGCTCTGGGACACCCTCGTGGCAGCGGGCAAGGGCCACCAACTGCTTCCGGGCGGGTACAAGGCGATCGAGTCGCTCCGCCTCGAGAAGGGCTATCGAGTATGGGGCAGCGACGTCACCTCCGCGGACACACCGTTCGAGGCGGGCCTCGGCTTCGCCGTGCGAATGGACAAGGAAGTGCCCTTCATCGGACGCGAGGCACTCTTGGCCGCGGGCCCACCAGCGCGGCGGCTCGCGTGCCTGGTCCTCGATGACGCACGCACGGTCGTGCTCGGGTCCGAGCCGGTGCGCATCGACGGTCGAGCGGTGGGCAGGGTCACCAGCGGCGGCTACGGGTACACCGTCGGGCGCTCGATCGCCTATGCCTACCTACCTGCCGGCGAGGTCGAGCCGGCAAGGCGCGTGGAAGTCGGCATCTTCGGCCGTTTCGTGGGTGGCGAGGTCGTCGCCGAGCCGGTGTTCGACTCGAAAAACTCGCGCGTGCGCGCCTGAGGCCTCACCCGGCTCACCGGCTCGCCCCCCTCCGGCTCGCCCCCCTCCGACTCGTCCCACTCGCCCGAACGAGCAGCCGCCCGAGCTCCATCGCCGCCAACAGGACTTCGAAGCGCTCGTACCGCTCGGTGGCGTAAGCGACGAAGTCGACCTCGAGCTCTGAGATGGCGAGCTGAACAACGGCCCACATGGCTTCGCGAACCTCAGAGACGAGCTTCATGAGCGCGAGCGTCGCGAGCTTGGACTCGTCCACGCTGCCGAAGTAATGCCGCAGTACCACCTCGTCGCGCTCGCTCCCGAGCTCGTTGTTGACCGAGAAGTTCGCCAGGTCGAAGTAGGGGTCGGCCATCCCGGCGTACTCCCAGTCGAGAATGCGGATGGAGCCGTCGTAAAGCATGTTGGCGTTCAGAAGGTCGTTGTGGCAGAGCACGCTCGGCTGGAAGGGCCTGGCGGCCTCGATGCGGGCGAGCACACTGCTGACCTGTGCGTAGTCGAACGGCTCGGGCACGCCGCGGCGTTGCGCCTCGTCGTGGTACGAGCGCACGACCTGGAAGGGGTTGAACTCGGTCTCGACCGACCCGGCAGTGTGCACTCGCAAGAGGGTGGCGATCACGGCCCCGAGTGTCGGCTCGGTCGCGAGCTCAGCCATCGGGATGGGACGGCCCTCCAAGAAACGGGTCACGATGCAGCCGGTCATCTCGTCAACCGCCACGACCTCGGGCGCGACGCCAACGGCGGCCGCGACACGGTTGCAGGCGATTTCGGTCGCCCGATCGATGCCCAGAACTTCGGTGTTGTTGCCGGGAACGCGGACGACGACCTGTTCGCTTCCCAGGTCCACCTTGAAGTTCGCGTTCGTGATGCCCCCCGGGAGCGGCTCCACCGTGGCTGTCTGACCGGGTCGCATGCGTCCGACGACATCGTTGATGAGCTCGACCATCGGGAGAAGGTACCAGGCTCAGGCCGCTCTGGCACCAAGTTTTGGCACTCCGGTGCTAAGCGGGCCGGAGCCGCCCCCACAGCTTGACAAGCCCCTCGCGGCCTTCGACGACAACGTCGGCCATCGGGCGGCGCGCTCGGATCAACTCCGCCGCCTTGCCGGGGGCCGAGAGCAGCGCCGGGTCGCAGCCATTGGGGTCGGTCAGCACGAGGTTGCCGCTCGAGGCGTTCACTGCCGCCTCGGGCCCTTTCGGGCGCGCCACGACAAGGAGCCGACCCTGGACAGCGGCAAAGCGCGCCGTGTGCATGGCGCCGGAGGATAGCTCGCACTGGCAGATCACAACGGCGAGCGAGAGCCCCGACTGAATGCGATCACGGGCCACAAGATTGCGTCGGGACACAGGCGTTCCCGGCGGAACCTCGGCTATGAGACCACCGCCGGAGGCGACGATCTGCTCGGCGAGGAGACCGTTGCAGATCGGCGTCGGGACGTCCACGCCCGATCCGATCACAGCCCACGTGCGCCCGCCGGCAGCCAGTGCGCTCTCGTGGGCGACGGTGTCGATCCCGGCCGCGAGGCCCGAGACGACTGCGAGGCCTGCATGTACGGCACTTCTCGCGGCAGCTTCAGCCACGCTTCGCCCGAAACGCGTCGGGTGGCGCGTGCCCACGATCGCGACGGCATCGGCGGGTGGCAAGCTGCCGAGTACCCACAGCGTCTTCGGCGGGGAAGGGATCGAGCGCAGGCTGGGCGGGTAGCCGGGCGAGTCGATCCCGATGTCAGCTGGGAACAACCTCTCAGCCGGGGACAATCTGGCGGCGGATGGGCGTGATGGTCGTCGGAGCGCCCTCAGGGTGCGGCTCAGTCGCGACTGTGTCCTCGTCGTCGGTGACCGCCTCGGATTCCCCGTCGGTCACTACCGCCGTGCCCGGAGCGCTCGAGGCGGGCTGAGACCGGTGGCGAGCCGCAGCTCCCGGGCGCGAGCTCGCCGCAGCACCAGCCGGGAGCTTCGCGAGAGCCGGGCGGGCACGGCCGGCCACACCGATCCGGTGGGCCTTGGCGATCGCAGCCGCAGGTGGACTTGCCAGGGACGCAGCCTCCTTCTGGAGCATCTCCATCGCCGAGCGCGTTCGCCTCCATTCCTTCCCCTTCAGCAGCTTCACCAGCCCGGGAAGCTGGGCGAGGAGGTGCTCGGCCTCGCTGTGGTACCGCCCGGCGACACCGCCCATGGCGAAGATCGTGGCGCGCGGGAGCGAGGCACCTTCTTCGGTGAGGGCGATCGTCTGCAAGCGCAAGGAGGCGACCTCGGCGTCCTGCAGAGCGCCGAGGGCGTCTTGGAGGCGGGTCATCTGACGCACGAAGTCCCTCACCTCGCCGTCGTACAGGCCGGAGGCGAATTCGAGCGAGTAGCGCAGACGCTTGCAGCGAATGCGCAGGCGGTGGTAGTCGCTTGCCGCGCTCGTGCGCGTGGCCCGGCGCGCCGCTTTTCGCGCTGCACGGTGTCGCTCGCCGATCAGCGCCGGCATGGCGGTCACCGCCGCCATGTGGCCGGCACTGGAGCGGCTGGACGGGCCCCGCACGAGCATGGCGGTGAGTCCCGACACGAGCCGCTCGTAGCGCTTGGAGTCCAAGGCTTCGAGCAGCGCGGCCCTCGCCTTGGCACGCTGAGCGACGAGAAGATCGGCCAGCTCGTCCAGCGCCTCGCGAAGGTCGCCCGACAGCTCCTCGGTCCAATCGTCGAAACGGCCGATCTGGATGTCGAGGTCGCGCACGTCGCCGAGGAGGGCGGCCAGCCAACCGAGCTCATCATGCAACTGCCGCGCCCGGACGGGTAGCACCTCGGCGAACATGTCGAGGGCAGCCCGCATCCTCCTCGTCGCCACCCGCATCTGATGCAGGGCCTCGATGTCCTCACCGAGCCGCGTACCCGACACCTGGGCGAGCATCGCCGATGCATCCTTGCGAAGCACCCGGTAGGCGAGCTCGCCGAGCGTCGAGGCCGGGGAGACCTCTGTGGGCCCGAGGTCAGGGGGACCCGGGATGCTGAGCCCGGCCGCCATGAGCCCCGCTTCGAACTTGGACAGTGTTGCGGGCTGGAGGCCGCATTCGCGACGCAGCCGCTCGACGAAGGGCTGCATGGCGTCGACCCAGGCAGGCAAGACCTCAACCTCGACCCGGGTCAGCCGCAGCCTTCGCCGGTCGTGGCCGATGGCGATGACGGTGTCGTCGAGCGCGAGCTCTCCGACCCGCTCAGAGTGGATCTCGAGGTTGAACGGGCGCCGCCGTGTGCGGACCTCCAGCACCTGGTTGAGCGGGCGCGCTCCCACGATCGCTTCCACGCGCCATCCGACCTCACCGGTGCGATCCAGCCCCTCCAGGCCGGACGGCGGGAGAGGCTGAGTGACCTCGAGCCGTCGGCGCAAGCCCTTCGTGGCCGCAGACAGATCCTTGAGCGTCGCCTCGACGCGCCCGGCGCGCTTTCGCACGCGCAAGACGTAGCCCGCGCGACCCATCCTCCAGTCCTCGGTGTCGACATAGACGTCAACGAGGCGCTTGGCAGCCCCCGGCACGATCCCGAGCCCAGGAGTCGACTCAACGCTGGCCGGAGCCGTCCTCGAGGCCAGCCAGCGCTCGACTGGCCTCAGGTCGAGGGCGTCCAGCTGCCACTCGACCTCGACATCGGTTCGAGACGGCCCTTGGGACATGTGACACAAGCTAATGGGTCCTGAGCCGGAGCATTTACCGCTGCCCGGCTCGGCGCGCCCGTGCTTTGCGCCTACAAGCGACGACCCGGTAGAGAGCTTTGCCGGGAGGCGAACCGGCCTCCGGTGTTCGAGCTCGTCTCGCTCTTGGCCCCGGAGCTGGCGGAATGGGCCGAGCTGACGTTCAACGGCGGCACCGATTACGGTCGGCACCATGACCGGTCCTGCGGCGTTTCCGCCCGAGGGCCGGGGCATTGTGCGTGCCGCGGGGGGAATCGTGCTTCGCGCCGGCGACTCGGGCGGGTGGGAGGTCGCCGTGGTCCACCGTCCCGAGCACCTCGACTGGACGCTGCCCAAGGGCAAGCTGGATCTCGGCGAGAGCCCGACCTCCTGCGCATTGCGCGAGGTGCTCGAGGAGACCGGCCATCACTGCCACCTGGGCCGCTTTGTCGGCGAGGTCGAGTACATCGACCGCCGTGGCCGGTTGAAGGTCGTCTCGTACTGGCTCATGCAGCCCACAGGCGGCGTCTTCGCACCGACGGCCGAGGTCGACGAGCTCCGCTGGCTCCCACTCGCCGAAGCGGGCCGGCTTCTCAGCTACTCACACGACCGTGAGCTGCTCGAATCAGTCCAGACACCCCTGATGAAGCCCGACGACTAGCTCGCGCTCGCTCGCGCACAGGCGGCTTTGTTCGCCCGCCAGCGCGCCCGGTCTCACGCGAACATGTGCGGCAGCCCGACCCCCGCGCCAGCGAGGACGAGAGCATCGGGGGCGAGCCCAGGCCGTGAGAAGATCCGTCCATGGCTGAGAACTGCCAGGCACCGCCCGGCTTCCTGGCGGCCGTGCACGATGCCGTGGGACCGGCGCACTGCCTGAGCGATCCGGATCTCAAGGCCTCCTACGAGCTCGACTGGACAAGGCGCTTCGGCGGCCCGGCTCTCGTGGTGATACGGCCCGGCGATACGGCCGAGGTCGCCAAAGTGCTGGCCGCCTGCACGCGTTTTAGGGTCGGGGTGGTTCCCCAGGGCGGCAACACCGGTCTCGTGGGGGGCTCGGTGCCGAGACACGGCGAGGCGGTGCTGAACCTCGGCCGGCTCAACAGGGTCCTCAGCTGTGACGCCGAGGAGGGGCTCCTGGTCGCAGAGGCAGGCACGTCCCTTGCCGCCGCTCAGGCTGCGGCGGCGAGCGCGAACGCCGAGCTCGGCATCGACCTCGCCGCGCGGGATTCCGCGACCCTCGGCGGCATGGTCGCCACCAACGCCGGTGGCATCCACGTCATCCGCCACGGCCCCATGCGTGCCCGCCTCGGCGGCATAGAGGTCGTGCTCGCGGACGGGACCGTTGCGAGCCGCCTGTCGGGCCTCGTCAAGGACAACGTCGGATACGACCTCGCCCAGATGATGGCCGGTAGCGAGGGAACCCTCGGCGTTGTGACAAAGGTCGTCCTCCGTCTCGTGCCGCTCCCTCGCTTCCGCGTCGCGGCCCTGATCGGTCTGCGCGGCCCCGCGCATCCGGCCGGACCGGCCGGCGGTGTCCAGGCTGTCTCGGAGGTGGCGGTCGCACTGGCCAACAGGCTGCGCCGGGGCGTCGACGGCATCGACGCCCTCGAGCTCGTGTACGCGGACGGGATGGCGCTCGTACGCGAGGTCGCGGGCCTTCCCGCTCCACCCGATCCAGGTGCCGAGGCGTGGCTCTTGGTGGAAGCCTCAGGCGGCCAGGACCCGACAGCCATGCTCGCCGAGGTTATCGAGGACGCCCCGGGTGTCACCGAAGTCGCAGTGGCCGACGACGCCGGCGCGCGTGCCCATCTGTGGGCCTACCGCGAGCGCCACACCGAGGCGATCGCCACCCTGGGAGTGCCGCACAAGCTCGACGTGACACTGCCAATCGACGCCTTGGCCGGCTTCGCCGGTGCGGTCCGGTCCGAGATTTCCGCGGCACTGGGCGCAGAAGGACGCGAGACCCGAGTCGTGTTGTTCGGGCACGTCGGTGACGGCAACGTGCACGTCAACGTGATCGGCCCGGAGCACGACGATCACCGCGCCGACGACGCCGTTTTCCGGATGGTGATCCAGCGCGGCGGCTCCATCAGTGCCGAGCACGGAATCGGTGTCGCGAAGCTCGACTTCGTCACGGCGGCTCGTTCGGCCGGCGACCTCGCGGTCATGCGGAGAGTGAAGGGCGCGCTCGACCCCCTGGGTATCCTCAATCCTGGGGTGCTCCTCCCGCCGGTGATCTAGCCGGCTAGGCAAGACGGCGCCGAGGCGTTACCGTCCTTGCCATGTCCAGGCGCGGATGGCTGCTCTTTGCGGCGCTCGGGGTCATCTGGGGTGTCCCATACCTGCTGATCCGCATCTCCGTGCGGGAAGTGGCGCCGTCGACGCTCGTCTTCTTCCGTACGGCCCCCGTCGCGTTGATCCTGCTGCCGGTGGCCGCCTACCGAGGACAGATACCCGAGCTCTTGCGCCGGTGGCGGCCGCTGCTGTTGTACACGGCGGTCGAGATCATGCTGCCCTGGCTCATGCTCTTCAAGGCCGAGGAGCGCCTCTCGAGCTCGCTTGCGGGTCTGCTCGTGGCCGCTGTGCCACTCGTGGGAGCGGTGGTGGCGAGACTGGCCGGTGACGAGGACAGTTTTGACCGCCAGCAGGTCGGAGGGCTGCTGCTCGGGCTCGGCGGGGTGGCCCTGCTCGTCGGGATCGACGTCCGCGGGGCGACCGCCTGGCCCATCGCCGCCTTGGCCGTGCCTGCCGTCGGCTACGCGATCGGGCCGAGGATCTTGAACCGGTACCTGTCCGACCTGCCTGGCCTCGGGGTGGTCGCCGCATCACTTGCGATCACGGCGATCGTGTACCTGCCTTTTGCGCTCTCAAACCTTCCGGCACATCTGTCCACCGAGGTGACCGCCTCCCTCGTCACCCTCGCCCTCGTCCCCACTTTGATCGGGTTCCTCGTGTTCTTCGCCCTCATCAACGAGGTCGGGCCGGTCCGCATGACCGTCGTCACCTACCTCAATCCCGCCGTCGCCATCGTCCTCGGGGTCGTCCTGCTCGGCGAACCCTTCACCTTGGGACTGGGGCTCGGCTTCCCGCTCGTCATAGCAGGCTCGGTGCTCGCGACCCGCCGCCGAGCCGCAGTGGCCGCAAGATCGTCTCCCGCAGCGGAGGGCTTCGGGGCCTGAGCCCCGCTGTAACGCCGGCCCGGCGATAATGGACGGTACTTCGTGGCCACTGGCGCGGACGGCAAGGGGGGAGTTCTATGGCCGAGGAGTTTGAACGACGATCGCCGGGTGATCGGAAGTCTCCGGCGAAGCCGGTCCACGTAGGCCGCCGCACGGTGCTCGGAGTCCTCGCACTTGCAGGGATCGGAATCGCCGCCGGCGCCAAGATCGACAAGGCGCTCGGGAGCAGCATCAGCTCCGTCAGCAATGCCATCGGTGTGCCACTTCCCGGTGACGACGCGTTTCGTTTCTACACGGTCACCGGGTCGTATCCCGTCATTCCCGCCGATACCTTCGAGCTGACGGTCGACGGCATGGTCCACGAGCCCCTCCGGCTGCGCCTCGCTGACCTTCGCTCCATGAGACGGACCCAGCTCGTGCATCAGTTCCAGTGCGTCACAGGCTGGGTGGTGCCGGACGTGCACTGGGAGGGGGTGCTCCTCTCCGATGTGCTCGAACGGGCCGGTGTCACTCCCAAGGCGACGGCTCTGAGGTTCTTCTCGGCTGACGGCGTTTACACCGAGAGCCTCACGCTCTCCCAGGCGCAGCTCCCCGACATCCTCGTCGCCGACAAGATGCTCGGCACCAACGTCACCGCGGACCACGGCGGCCCGGTTCGGCTGTATGTCGCGCCCATGTACGGCTACAAGTCGATCAAGTGGTTGAACCGGATCGAGGTGACGAACGAGGTCGTGCCCGGCTACTGGGAGGACAACGGCTACCCGGTCAATGCCTGGATCGGTGGCGTGGCACAGGTCAACGTGGTGCCGTGATCAACACGGCCGGCCGAAGCGCCGGGGGGCACGGGTCCACCCCGGGCTCGAGCTTGCCCGTCGGGGAGCTGAAACGCTTCGACCTTGTGGAGCGGCTCGTGCACTGGAGCATGGCGATCATGATGCTGACGCTGATCGTCACCGGGGCGATCTTGTACCTCCCGATCCTGGCCCTGCACATCGGGCACAGGGGCCTGATAGAGAACATCCACGTCATCACCGGTCTCTGCCTGCTCGGACCACTGGTGCTGGGGCTCGCCGGCCCCTGGCGTAAGCAACTGCTCATGGATCTGCGCCGGTTCGACCGTTGGGGGGCGTCCGATTTCGACTGGTTCCGCACAGTCGCCCGTCGCAAGGGACTTGCCCGGGACAAGTTCAACGGCGGGCAGAAGATCGAGGCCGCCTTCCTCGGCGCTGCCATGGTCGCGGCGCTCGTGACAGGCGTCATCATGCGTTTCGCACCGTCGTCGTGGATCACCTGGGCTACGGGAGCCACCCTCGTGCACGACGCTCTCTTCTTCGGGATCCTCGCCGCCGTGCTCGCGCACGTGGCGTTCGCGCTCTCCAGACCGGACCAGCTCATCTCGATGTTCAACGGGCGCATCTCCCGCTCGTGGGCCAAGACGCACGCCGCCGCCTGGCTGTCCGAGCTCGAGAGGTCCGAGCCCGCCGCAGCCTCGTCCGCAGATGGACCCGCGGGGGGATCATCGCCTTAGAATGCGCCAATGCCGCCACGCCGAGGTAACCCACGAGTTCTTGCTGTCGCACGCGGGGATGAGCCGGCAGACCTCTTGCTGAAGGGCGGCAGCGTCTTTGTGCCGGGCACGCGGGAGTGGGTGGAGACGGACCTTGCCATTGCGGACCGCACCATCGCCGGCTGGGGTCCCCGGGAAGCCCACGAGACCGTCGACGTGAGCGGGGCGGCGCTCACCGCCGCTTTCGTCGACGCCCACATGCACCTCGAGTCCACCAAACTCTGGGTCGACGAGTTCGTCCGCGCAGTGCTGCCCCATGGGACGACTGCAGTGGCCGCGGATCCGCACGAGATCGCCAACGTCTTCGGCGTGCCCGGCGTGCTCGCCTTGGCAGAGGCCTCGGGCAAGCTTCCCTTCACTTTCGGGATATCGGCCCCGAGCTGTGTTCCTGCGTCACATTTCGAGAGCCCGGGAGCCGAGCTCGGCAGCGCCGAGCTGAGAGAGCTCCTCGGCGAGCACGAAGCGATCGGAATTGCCGAATTCATGGACTTCCCCGGCGTGATCAACGGCGAGCCGGAGGTCCTCGCCAAGATCGCGACTGCTGGCCACAAGCGGGTCGATGGTCACGCCCCAGGCGTGAGAGGCCGGCAGCTCGACGCCTACCTCGCAGCCGGCGTCGAGTCCGACCACGAGTGCACGGTGCTCGAGGAGGCTGAAGAGAAGCGGCGCAAAGGCATGTGGATATTCATACGGGAGGGTTCGGCCTCCCGTAACCTCGCCGCTTTGATCGGCACGGTGCTGCGCCACGGCACCGACCGTGTCGCGCTGTGCAGCGATGACAGGGAACCTGACACCTTGCTGCACGAGGGTCACATCAATGACTGCGTGCGTCTGGCCGTCGCTGCCGGCGTCAGCACCGAGGACGCCCTCGTGCTGGCGACCAGCAACCCGGCCGAGTATCACCACTTCGACCACTTGGGCTGGTTGGCTCCTGGTTACCAGGCCGACGTTCTGTGCTTCGACGAGTTGTCGAGCTTCGAGCCGGCGCGGGTCTGGCAGGCCGGGAAGCTCGTAGCTGTGAACGGTGCCGCTGTGCCCGGTGCGGTCCCGAGCGCGCCCGCCCCTGAGTGGATGCGGGCGTCGGTCCACCTCGAGAGCCCCCCCGGGCCCGACGCCTTCGACCGGATGCCTCCACCAGGCGGCCGTGCCCGGGTCATCGGCATCGAGTCGCGCTCGCTGACCACACGCGACCTGGTGCTCGACGTGACCGATCCCGCAGCGGACGTGGCGCGCATCGCTGTGGTCGAACGGCACCATCACACGGGCCGGATCGGGCTCGGCTACGTGCACGGCTTCGAACTCACCCACGGGGCCATCGCCTCGACGGTCGCCCATGACGCCCACAACTGCATGGTGGTGGGGGCCATCGACGAATCGGGGCCGGCGGACATGGCGGCCGCGGTCGCCCGGCTGGCGGAGATCGGCGGCGGTCAGGTCGCGGTTCGGGACGGACGTGTGCTGGCCGAGGTGCGCTTGCCGATCGGTGGACTGATGAGCGATCGCAGCATCGAGGAAGTGGCCAGAGAGGTGGGGCTCCTGGCTGAGGCTGCGTCCAAAGGCCTCGGGGTCACGATCGACGCGCCTTTCATGCAGCTGAGCTTCCTCGGCCTGTCGGTGCTTCCGGAGCTTCGGATCACCGACAAGGGCCTCGTCGACGTGATGAAGTTCGCGCTCACGGACGTCGCCGCGACCTGAGCGAAACGGATTGCAGGTCCGGCGCGACAGGCGCTCCGGACCGAGCGAGACTGGTCGCAGACTTTCGACGGCACCTGTAGCTTGTTCTGGTGCTCGTATCTCTGCCGGTCTCCCTGGAAGAGGTCTTTGACGCCTTCGAGCAGTACCCGGACGCTCAACTGCTGGCCGGCGGGACCGACTTCATGGTCGAGGTCAACTTCGCCCTCCGGCGGCCCCCAGCGGTCATCTGCTTGCGGAAGGTCGAAGAGCTGCACCAGTGGCGGCTCGAAGGTGACGAAGTCGTGCTCGGGGCCGGCATCACCTATTCCGAGCTCATCGGGTCCCGACTGAGAGACCTCTTGCCGGGCCTCGCCCTGGCCTCTCGCACCGTCGGGTCACCGCAGATCCGCAATGCGGGCACGCTCGGAGGCAACCTCGGAACGGCGTCGCCCGCGGGCGACACGCTCCCGATTCTGGCCGCGCTCGACGCCAAGATCGTCGTGGCCTCGAGACAAGGCCGCAGGAGCCTGAGCCTCGGCGAGCTCATCGTCGGCCCCAAGCGCAACAGCCTCCAGCCGGGAGAGGTCATCGTCGAGATCCGGCTTCCGGCCGCTTTCGGCTCGCAGGAGTTCTTGAAGGTGGGCACGCGCAACGCCATGGTGATCGCGGTGGCGAGCGTGGCGCTCGTCGTCGATTGGATCGGGCAGTCGGTGCGCTGCGCCCTCGGCTCGGTCGGGCCAGTGGTGATCCGCGCCAGCGGGGCGGAGAAGCTCATCTCCTCCAGGATCGACTGGTCGGTAAGGGCCCTCCCCGACGGCGGGGCCATCGCGGAGTTCACCGAGCTGGTGCGCGCGGCGGCGCGGCCCATCGACGATCACCGCTCCACGGCGGAGTACCGCCGCCACGCGGTTGGAGTCTGCGCGCAACGGGCTCTCCGGCGCGTGCTCGCTAACCACAACGGAGGGACCCTGGAGCGCACGTCATGGGCGAGCTGATCGACTACCGGCTCCGTGTCAACGGTCGCGAGCGCGACGTCGCCGGGGCGTGGCCAGGAGAAAGCCTCCTCTATGTGCTTCGCGAGCGCCTCGGCCTCCCAGGATCGAAGAACGCCTGCGAGCAGGGCGAGTGCGGCTCCTGCTCGGTGCTCATGGATGGCAAGCTCGTCTGCGCGTGCCTGGTGCTCGCCGCCAGTGCCGTCGGCGCCGAGATCGTGACGGTCGAGGGGCTGTCGGCCGGAGACGACGACCTCACCGACATCCAAGCCGCCTTACTGGCTGAAGGCGGCGTCCAGTGCGGCTTTTGTACCCCCGGTTTCGTGGTGAGCGTGCACGATCTGCTCGAGCACAACCCGGACCCGACCGAGCTGGAGGTCCGCGAGGCCGTCTCGGGCAACCTGTGCCGCTGCACGGGATACGGCCGGATTCTGGCCGCCGTCCGAGCCGTTCAAGAAACGCGCCAAGGGTGAGCATCGCCTTAGACACGCGGCGAGGTCGTCTCGGCGAGAGCGCGGCTCGGCCGGACGGAGTGCCCAAGGTTCGCGGCCAGTTCGCCTTCTCCGGTGACATGTTCGCCGAGAGCATGCTCTGGGGGCACATGGTGCGCTCCCCGCATCCTGCGGCGACCATCCGTGGCATCGACGTCTCCCAGGCACTGGCGATCCCCGGGGTAAGGGCGGTGATCACCTCCGACGACGTGCCCGGTCGGAAGACCTATGGGCTCGACTACCCCGACCAGCCCGTCTTCGCCTGGGATGTCGTCAGGTTCATGGGAGAGCCGGTCGCCGCTGTGGCCGCCGACCATCCGGAGACGGCGCGACGCGCCGCGGCGGCGATAGTCGTCGACTATGTCCCGACCGAACCGCTCACCGACCCGGAGATCGCGGCCGACGCCCCGCCGATCCATCCCCTCGGGAACGTTCTCCACCGCCAGAGGGTCCGCGCTGGCGACGCCGACGCCACCGGAGCAGTCGTCGTCGAGGGCCGCTATGAGACCGGCATGCAGGACCAGGCTCAGATGGGCACGGAGGCCGGTCTGGCAATACCGGGTGAGGACGGCGGCGTCGACCTGTACATCGCCACGCAATGGCTGCATGTCGACCAGGAGCAGATGGCGGCCTGCCTGGCGCTCCCACTCGACAAGGTCCGGCTGCACCTGGCCGGTGTCGGCGGCTCCTTCGGCGCCCGCGAGGACTTGAGCATGCAGGTGCAGATCTGCCTGCTGGCGCTCCGGACCGGGCGCCCGGTGAAAATGGTCTACTCCCGCGAGGAGTCGTTTCTGGGCCATGTCCACCGGCATCCGGCCATCATGTGGTATCGGCACCACGCCAATCTGGACGGCCGCCTGGTAAAAGTCGAGGCGCGCATCATCCTCGACGGCGGTGCCTACCTTTCGAGCTCGACGGCGGTGGTCATGAACGCCGCCTGCATGGCCCCGGGACCGTACCGGGTACCCAACGCGGTCGTCGAGGCGTTCGCGGTCCGGACCAACCATCCCCCTTGCGGAGCGATGAGGGGCTTCGGCCTGGTACAAGCGTGTTTCGCCCACGAGGCCCAGATGGACAAACTGGCCGCAGCGCTCGGGATGGACCCGATCGAGCTGAGGCTTCGCAACGCGTTCCGGACCGGCGACTCGCTCATCACCGGCCAGGTGCTCAAAGGCACGGCGCCGGTCACCGAAGTGATCCGGACGTGTGCTTCCCCACCACTACCGCCGGGCGGCCCGGCGACCACCGCAGAGCTCGAGCTCCCCGGCGGTGTGAGCCGAGCGTCGGACCGCGACCGCGTCCGGCGGGGTGTCGGCTTCGCCGTGGGCATGAAGAACCTCATGTACGGAGGCGGCTTCGACGACTACTCGACGGCGCGGTGCCGGCTGGAGGACGGCGTGGCAACGATCACTTGTGCCGCGGTGGAGGTCGGCCAGGGCTTTGTCACCCTTGCTCAGCAGATCGCCCGCGAAGTGCTGGGAGTCAGCGAGGTCGTGCTGGCGCCCGCGGGCACGATGGGCATCGGCTCGGCCGGCTCGAGCTCGGCAAGCCGCCAGACCTGGATGTCTGGAGGGGCTGTTCAAGCTGCCTGTCTTGCCGTGCGCGACCGGCTGCTCACATCCGTCTCGAACAGGCTCGCCGTTGCCCGTGAGACCCTCGAGATCGTGGACGGCAGGGTCGTCTCGCCTGACGGTGCGGTCGAGCTTGCCATCAACGAGGCCGCCTCGGGCGAGGTGCTGGAAGAGACCAGGGAGTTCCACCACGCCCCCACTGTGGAGCTCGACGCGGACGGCCAGGGCGACGCCTTCGTGTCTTTCGCCTTCGCCGCCCACCGCGCCGTCGTCGACGTGGATCTCGACCTCGGCCTCGTGCGGGTCGTGGAGATCACCACCTCCCAGGACGTGGGTCGCGTGCTCAACCCCGTCCAGCTGGTCGGCCAGCTGGAAGGTGGCATCGCCCAGGGCGTCGGGCTCGCCGTGATGGAGGCGATCGTCCTCGACCATGGTCACGTGCGCAATCCCTCCTTTACCGACTACGTGATCCCGACCGCCCTCGACATGCCCCCCGTGCACATCGCGGCGCTGATCGAAGAGCCCGAGCCCGGATCGCCGATGGGAGCCAAGGGAGCCGGCGAGCCGCCGATGATCTCTTCGGTGGCCGCGGTCGTGGCGGCGATACGAGACGCAACAGGCCTGGAGCTGCCGAGAGCCCCGGTACGCCCTCAAGACATAGCACTGGCAGTCCCAGGTGCTCGGCCGGATCCGAAACCGAGTCCCACCAACACGGAGGTGTCGCCATGAGCACCCAGGTCGCCGTCTATCTGCAGGACGCGCAGACAATCCGAGAGGGCATGGGGATAGCCCAGTACGCAGAGTCAAAGGGCTTTCATGCGATCTGGCAGGCAGAGAGCCGGCTCGTGCGCGAGGCCACGGTGCCGATGGCCGCATATCTCGCCGTCACCGACCGGATCAAGGTGGGCTCGGGAGTGGTGAACAACTGGACACGCAACCCGGCGCTGCTCGCCTCGACCTTCTCGACCTTGGACGACCTGGCCCCGGGGCGGGTCATCCTGGGTATAGGCGCCTGGTGGGAACCCCTGGCGAGCAAGGTAGGAGTGCATCGGGTCAAGCCCCTCGTGGCGATGCGGGAGACGATCGAGGCCGTCCGGGCCCTGCTTGCCGACCAGACCGTGACCTACAACGGTGAGTTCGTCCATCTCGACGGCGTCGAGCTCGACTACGTCCACCAGGAGCGCAGGCCAAAGGACGTCCCGATCTACCTCGGAGCGACCGGCATGCAGATGATGGAGCTGGCAGGCGAGATCGCCGACGGGGTCCTTTTCAACTACCTCGTCTCCCCCGCCTACAACGACATGGCCATGGACCACCTAGAGCGCGGCGCCCACAAGGCCGGCCGTTCGGCCACCGACCTCGACCGGCCGCAGCTCGTCGTGTGCTCTCTGGATGAGGACCGAGGCGCCGCCCTCGACGCCGCTCGCCTGCTCGTGACTCAGTACCTCGGCCAGCAGCCCCACATCATGAAGGCATCCGGCGTCCCGCAGTCGTTGCTGGATGACATCGGCAAGGTGCTGACCTGGCCCGCGACAGCCGAAGAGGTGGAAGCCGCTTCCAAGCTCGTGCCGGACGACATCGTGCAGATGATCACCGCCTCGGGGACCGCCGAGGAGTGCAAGGCGAAGGTCGCCGAGTACGTGCACCGCGGCGCCACCTGCCCGGTCCTCTACCCGCTCGGCGAGGACGTCCACGCCATGATCGACGCCTTCGCGGACTGGACGGCCTAGGGCAAGGCTGGCTGTCTCGGCCGTCTCGGCCACTTGGCCGCTCCCGCGGGCTCCGGTCCGCGGGACCGAAGCCAGTCGCGGATCAGAGCCGCGCCCAGAGCCGGTGTGCCTGCTCGCGGGCTCGCGCCCGTACCTCGAGTGGGTCGACGCGCGTCGGGCGGCCATCTTTTAGGACGACCTCCCCGTCGACAATGACCTCGACCGGTTGCACACCGGGCGTGAAGGCAAGAAACCACGGATCGATCGGTTCGTAGCTCCACCGGACCCGGTCCGTTGCAGCCTCCGGCACCAGCGCTCTCCCGCGCTCGAGCCACGACCAAGCCGCTTGCGGCGTCGCCATCACATCATCCTCGCGATGACGGACATATGCGATGCGGAATTCCTCCAGCATGTCCCCGCCGATGCCGTCGGTCCCGAGCACCACCGGGTTCTCGAGTCGCGCCGGACGGGCGTAACCGACACCATTGTTCATGTTCGAGCGCGGGTTGTGAGCCACCGTCCCGCGAAGCGGCCGGTCCAGGTGCACGCAATGGGCGAGCAGCCAATCGTCTCTCGCCACGTTCTCGAGCCGCTTGCCGGCGGCCGAGTCGACGCTGCCCTCGCAGACGTGGATGTGCACGCCCCGCCCGAGGTCAGCCGCCAGTCCGACCACCGCCTCCAAACTGGCCTCCGAGAGCGTGAAACAGGCATGGGCGCCGACGAAGCCACGCCCGCCGGAGCGCAGGAAGCGCTCGTTCTCTGCCAGTCCGGCGCGCATGCCGTCGGGTCCGTTGCGATCGGTGATCTCATAGCAGCAAGAGCTCCTGACACCGACCTCGGCACAGGCATCCGCGATGACGCTGAGAGAGCCTTCGATGGCGTTCGGGGAGGCGTGGTGGTCGACGATGGTCGTCGTTCCCCGCTCGAGCGCCTCGAGCGCTCCCAACATCGCCGACCACCTGATCATCTCGAGGTCCAGCGCGCAGTCGAGACGCCACCATACGAGCTCGAGAATCTCTTCGAAGTTGTGGGGCGTGCGCGGCGGAGCCGGCATCCCGCGAGCCAGCGCCGAGTAGAGATGGTGGTGGCCGCAGACAAGGCCGGCAGTGACTCCCCCTTCAAGAACTTCGGCCCGGTCTTCACCGGGGACATTGGCCGAAACCTCGGCCGGGCCAGTCCAGTCGGCAGCCATGGGATAGCTCACTCCTCTGTGGTCGCTGCCGTGGCGCCTGCAGGCGTGCGCATCGGCAGTGTCGATCTCCAAAGCCCATCGAGGTCGTGCAGACCGCCGGCGACCGCTCCTGCCGTGGGCACCAGGCCGATCTCGCCCACGCCCTTGATCCCGTAGGGAGACCTCGGCTGGGGTGCTTCGACGAGAATCGTCTCGATGGGCGGCACGTCTTTTGCCCGTATGATCCCAAGGCTCCGAAGCGTCATGTTCTGCGGCCTGCCTTCCTCGTCACAGGGAAAGTCTTCTGAGAGCGCGTAGCCGAGGCCCATGTGCACCGCTCCTTGGATCTGGCCCTCACACAAAAGAGGGTTGACGGCTCGTCCCACGTCGTGAACGGCGACCACTTTCTCGATCTTTCCGGTCTCACGATCGAAGACCACGAGCTGGGCGGCGTATGAGAACACGGCGTGGATCACGGGGTTCTCGAGCCCCTCGTCAAGCGAGTTGGTCCAGTCGACGCGGTACTCGCCCTCGTAGTCCACGCCCGGCCGGCACCCGTCAGCGAGCGCACGCCGGCATGCGTCTTGGACGGCGCCCGCTCCCATCACCGTCCCCCGAGAACCGGTCGTCTGGCCGGCACCGAGCTCGCGGGTGGTATCGACGACGACGCGCACACGATCGGGGTCCACGCCGAGCTCCTCGACGGCGACCTGGAGGGCGACGGTGTGCACGCCTTGGCCCATCTCTGTCCAGCAGTGGCGGACCTCGACACCGCCGTCCTCGGAGAATCGGACGACGGCTCTGATCACCTCGACAAGACCGTTCCCGAGGCCGGAATTCTTGAGCCCGAAACCCAGGCCCACCGCCTTGCCCTCCGAGACGGCAGTGTCGTAAGCGGGCCTGATGGCCTCGAGGCATGCCCTGGCGCCGATCGACCCGATGTCCATCACCTGTCCGGGGCCCCAGACCACGCCCGGGGCGACAGCATTGCGAAACCGCATCTCCCAGGCGCCGAGGCCGACCTCGGCCGCCAGCCGGTCGATGACTCCCTCCATGGCGAATTGCGCCTGATTGGCGCCAAAGCCGCGGAACGCGCCGCATACCGGGTTGTTGGTACGCACGGCGACAGCCTGGACGTCGATCGTCGGCAAGTGGTACGGGCCCGAGGCGTGGCCGGCAGCCCGTTCCATGACCTCGGTGCCGACCGATGCGTAGGGCCCGGTGTCTGAGCTCATGCGTGCCTTGAGAGCCGTGAGCTTGCCGTCAGCGTCGCACCCGGCCCAATACTCCAGGCGGAACGGATGACGCTTGGGGTGCACGAGCAATGACTCCTCGCGTGACAGCGTGCACTTCACCGGCCGCTGCAGCAGCCAGGCGGCGAGCGCCGTCTGCGCCTGGTTGGACATGTCTTCCTTGCCGCCGAACGCACCGCCGTTGGACACCTGCTCGACTACGACCTGCTCGGTCGCGAGCTTGAGGACCGAGGCGATCTGGTTGCGATCATCCCAGACGCCCTGGCCACCCGAGAAGACCTTCAAGGTCCCGTCTGGGCCAGGCACGGCGAGCGTCGACTCGGGCTCGAGAAAGGCGTGCTCCACGCGTTGGGTCTGGAAGACCTCGTGCACGGTGTGAGCAGATCCCGCCAGCGCGGCCTCGACGTCGCCGCGCCGGTACGCCCGGCGGCCGAGCACGTTGCCCTCGAGCTCCCAGACGGCGTCCTCCGGGTCCTCGAGCGCCAGCGCGGGGTCAGTCAGCGGCCGCAGCGGCCGGTAGGAGACATCAACGAGCTTGGCGGCTTGCCTCGCCGCCTCGCGCGAGCTCGCCACGACGATGGCAAGAACATCGCCCAGATAGGACGTGCGGCCACCCTCGGGTATGAACACCGGCCAGTCCGCATGGATTATCCCGACGCGCAGATCCCCTGGGACGTCGGCAGCGGTGAAGACTGCCTGGACGCCGGGCGCGCCGAGCGCGGCCGTGGTGTCGATCTTGAGCACATCGGCACGCGCGTGGTCGGCCAGTCGGAGCGCTCCGTGAAGCATGCCCGGCACCCTCATGTCGTCGACGTACTTACGGTCACCTAGGGCGAGCTCTGTGCCCTCGTACCTGGCACCGCGCGTTCCGACGCCCCCGGTTGGGGTCGCCGCCGGCGTCTCACCGCCCGCCAGCATCTCCACGGCGTCGAGGATCTTGCTGTAGCCGGTGCAGCGGCACAGGTGCGCTCCCAGGTAACGAGATGCCTCCTCGCGCGTGAGCGCCGATCCCTTCTTGTCGATGAGCGATTTCACCCGGACGAGGATCCCGGGCGTGCAAAAGCCGCATTGCAACGCCCCGGTGGATGCGAACGCGGCAGCAAAGCGCTCCCGCTCACCGGCGTCGAAGCCCTCGAGAGTCGTTATCGACTTGCCGGCGATCTTCTCGAGCGAGATCTGACAGCTCACTGATGCCTTGCCGTCGATGAGCACGGTGCAACACCCGCACTGACCCGAGGGGGAGCAGCCGTCTTTGGGCGAGATGACAGCGAGCTCCTCGCGCAGTGCCGCGAGAAGGTGCGGGTGATCGCCGACCTCGACTGGACGCCCGTTCAAGATGAACTGAGTCATCGCCTGCGTGTCCCCCTATCGCCTGGGCGTCCCGGTACCCTGCAGAACCGGGGCCGGTCCGACGCTCTCAGAGTAACGGTTCCACCTGGAGCTCGAGGCCCGACACGGCGCCGCGAGAAACGAGGAGCCTCTAGAGAGCTCCCGAGGGCCGCGCGCTGTCTTCCGCGGTCACTCCCTCGTGAACAGCGTCCCAGTCTCGCCATGCAGGGCACGTGCGACGTTCTCCGGGTTGGTCACGATCGCCGCCGTCCCGCCGTTGGACAGGTAGTTGACGATCGCCTGGATCTTCGGCGCCATGCTCCCCTTGGCAAAGTGCACGCCCTCGTCGAGGTGCGCCTTGGCCTCCGCCAAGGTCATGTGATCGACCTGGGTCTCCTGAGGAGTACCGAAGTTCAGCGACACCTTCTCGACTGCAGTCGAAATGATCAGGAGCTCGGCATCGAGGTCGTTGGCCAGAAGGGCAGAGGCCAGGTCCTTGTCGATGACGGCGGCGACGCCTTGCAGGTTGCCCTCCTCGTCGGCGACCACCGGGATGCCCCCGCCCCCGCAGGTGACGACGACGATACCGGCGGCGATGAGAGCCTTGATGGCGGGCAGCTCCACGATGCGTAGCGGCTGCGGTGAGGCGACGACGCGCCTGTATCCCCGATTCGCGTCGTTTACGATCTCCCAGCCCTGTTTGCGGCGCCGTTCCGCCTGCTCTTCGTCCATGAACCCCCCGATCGGCTTGCTGGGGTTCTGGAAGGCCGGGTCGTTGGCGGCGACTTCTGTCTGGCAGATGACAGTTGCCGCCTCACGATGCATGCCGAGCTGGCGGAACTCGTTGCAGAGGTTCTGCTGCAAGGAGTAACCGATCGCACCTTGGCTGTCGGCGCCGCAGACGTCGAGGGGGACCTCGTGCAGCTCGTGGGAGGCCAGCTCGGAACGCCGCAGGATGAAGCCGACCTGGGGGCCGTTGCCGTGACTGATGGCCACCTTCCAGCCCTCCTGGATCATGGAGACGATGTGGAGGCAGGTCTCGTGGGCAGCGATGTACTGATCAGCAACCGACTGGTGCTTGGTGTCTTTGATGAGCGAGTTGCCGCCGATGGCGACAACGGCCGTCCCTGGGGTCTTGAACAAGGGTTCCATTAGCTCACTTCCATCAGCTCATCGTCAGCGCCATCACGGCCTTTTGGGCGTGAAGGCGGTTCTCTGCCTGGTCGTAGACGATCGAGTGGGGCCCGTCGATCACCGCGTCGGTAACCTCCACGTTGCGATCGGCCGGCAGCGGGTGCATGAACACGGCGTCCTCGCTGGCCAGCGCCATGCGCTGCTCGTCGGTGATCCAAGACTTGTACTTCTCGATGAGGCGCTTGTCCTCGTCTGGGTCTTGGGTCGTCAGCAGAGCGCCCCAGCTCTTCGCATAGACGACGTCAGTCCCCCTGAAGCCCTCGTCGAAGTCGTCGAGGACCTCGAAGGAAGCATGGGCCTTGCGGGCGTTCTCCCTGCCCTGCTCGACGATCTCGGGCATGAGCTTGAATTCTGGCGGATGCACCAGGCGCAGGTTCATCCCGAAGCGCGGCAGCAAGAGCACAAGGCTCTGAGCCGCGCTGACGGGCTTCGAGTAGCTCGCCGCACACGCCCAGCTGACCGTCGCCGTCTTTCCCCGCGGGTCACCGAAGTGCTCGATGATCGTCATGATGTCGGCAAGGGCCTGGTGGGGGTGGTAGTAGTCGCACTGCATGTTCAGCACCGGCACGCGGCTGGCCTCGGCCACGTCGCGGATGTACTTGTTGCCGGTTCCCCAGTCGCACTGACGGATGGCGATGCCGTCGTTGTAGCGGCCGAGGATCTCGCCGATCTCCTTGGCCGTGTCGCCGTGCGCGATCTGGGTGGTCTTGGACTCGATGAACTGGGCGTGCCCGCCCAGCTGTGCCATGCCCGCCTCGAATGAGGTCCGGGTGCGAGTGCTCGAGAAGAAGAACAGCATGGCGAGGACCTTGTCCCTCAGGTAGGCGTGGGGTTCGCCGAGGGCGCGCGCTCGCTTCAAGGCGAACGCAACATCGAGAAAGGTGTCGAGTTCATCCTTGGTGAAGTCTTGAAGGGTGATCATGTCCCGACCGCGAAGATGTGTCTGCATGGTCGCTCCTAGTCGATCGCGCCGAGTACGAGGGAAAGCAGGGCCATGCGCATGACGACGCCATTGAAGGCCTCGACCCAGTAGCGCGCGTGTCGCGTGCTGTCGACGTCCGGTGGCAGCTCGTCCATGCGAGGCAGCGAGTGCAAGATGATGGCGTCGCTCTTAGCCTTCTCCTTGAGCAGTTCCCGGGTGACACGATACGCGGCGGGCGTGAGGCCCTTGTCCTCGGTCGCTTCGTCACGCGACACCGTGTAATCGGCCTGCACGACCGGCTCCATGTAGATGACGTCGGCGTCTGCGATGCAACTCGAGACGCTCTCCATCTCCTTGTACTGCACGTTGACCTCGTCCAGCTCGGCCTTGAACTCGTCGAGCAACGACATGTCGGGTGGGCCGACCACGAAGGCTTGGATGTCGAACTGTGAGAACGCGTACAGGATCGAATGCATTGTCCGCATGCGCATGTCGCCGACGCAGAGCACTTTGAGCCCGTCGAGGTGGCCCTTTTGCTGCCAGATCGTGTACAGGTCGGTGAGGACCTGGGTCGGGTGCTCGCCCCATCCGTCACCGCAGTTGATGACGGGGACCGATGCCCATTTCGCCGCCTCTTGAGGCGCGCCCTGCTGGAAGTGGCGCATGGCGATGACGTCGCCGTAGTACTCCAGCATGTGCACTGTGTCCTTGATCGTCTCCTGGTAGAAGTCACCGGCGCGTGTCATTTTCGCGTCCGAGAACCCCAGCACGTGCCCACCGAGGCGGTGCATCGCGGCCTCCGTCGCGAGGCGCGTCCTCGTGCTCGGCTGATAGAAGGCCGTCAAGAGGGTCTTGTGCTTCAGCAGGTCCCCGTTGCGTCGCTCGGTCGCGAACGGCTTCAGCCGATCTGCTACGGAGAAGATCTGGAAGTACTCCTCTCGTTCCATGTCCTTCAAGGACAGGATGTCTCGGCCCAGGAAACTCCTCATGTCCGCTACCCCTTTCGTTTCGCTGATCGACGGTCCCTCGCGCGCTTCCAAAAGGGCGCGAAACATACTTGCACCGACAATCCTGCCGGGCCGAGGCGCGTCAAAATAGGGTCCTTTGTCCTCACCTTACAAGGCACTCAGCTCTGGCGCTCAGTTCCACAAAGTGCGTGCGCGCCGGGCAAGCTCGGCGTGGGCGGCGCGCAGGTCCACCCCCACGAGCGAGCCGTCCGTGACGACCGCGTCACCTCCCACAAGAAGCTGGACCACCCGGCGCGACGGCCCGAGCACGAGCCCCGCGACAGGGTCGGCGATGTCGGCGATGTCGTCCGCCGGCCACACGGCGATGTCGGCCGGCGCGCCCACCTCGAGATGCCCGAGATCAGGGCGCCCCAGGCACCGCCCGCCGCCCGCGGTGGCGAGCTCGAGTGCCTCGCTCGGCGAGAGCGCGTCGGGTCGACCGGAACGGAGACGAGCGAGAAACAGTGCCTGTTTCATCTCCGGCATGAGGTTGCCACCCTCGCTCGAGGCCACACCATCGACGCCCAGACCGACCGGCGCGCCGGCGTCGAGCAGGTCGCGAACTGGGCAGAAGCCCGATGCCAGCCTTGCATTCGAGCTAGGGCAGTGGGCGACGCCGGTGCCGGCGGCAGCGACCCGCAGCACCTCGGAGGCGTTGAGGTGGACAGCGTGGGCATACCACACGTCCCTCTCCAGCCATCCGAGCTCGTCGACTACGTCGAGCGGGCGGGCGCCAAAGCGCGCCAGGCAGTCGCGCTCCTCGGCGAGCGTCTCGGCGAGGTGGGTGTGAAGCCTCAGGCCGAGCCGGCGGGCGAGCGCCGCCGACTCCCTCATGAGCTCCGTGCTCACCGAGAACGGGCTGCAAGGCGCCACCACGACGCTGAGCCGGTCGCCGTCGTGCAATCTCGCAGCCACCGCCTCGGTCGAGGACAGGATCGCCTCGGTGCGCTCGACGACATCGTCGGGGGGCAAGCCTCCAGCGCTCTGGCCGAGGTCCATCGAGCCGCGGGAGAGATGGAGGCGAACGCCGACGCCTTTCCTGGCCGACGCTATGGCGTCGAAGACCGAGTCGTCGCCGTGGGGCACGACGTAGTGGTGGTCGGCCACCGTGGTCGCCCCGCTCATAGCCAGCTCGGCCATGCCGACGGTTGCGGCCACTTCGACGTCCTCGACCGAGATTCGCGCCCAGACCGGGTAGAGCTCCTGGAGCCAGGTGAACAGGTCGCAGCTCGTGGCACGGCCGCGAGTGAGCCACTGGTACAGGTGATGGTGGGTGTTGATCAGCCCCGCGGTGATGATGCCACCCTCGCAGGCGATAACCTCGTCACCAGGCCGAGACGCGACCGTGCCGATCTCGGTGACGACGCCGTCTTCGACCGCCACCTCGCCGGGCCAGCGCGCCCCGCGCAGAACCTTTCGTGTAGTCACACCTTGTCGTACAGTGCGGCCCGACTGGCTGTCAATTGACAAAGCGCAATGGACAAAGGCCGCGGCTCGGGCACCACTTTCGGGGCCCCAGGCGGGGGCCGAGTCTGAACGCAGCGTTTGCTGGAATCGGGACGAGCGGCGAGAATCAGCTCGTGAACATCTACGGACTCGACTCAGAAGTCATCGATCCCTCCGCTGTGGAACGGACTGCACAACGCTTTCGCGAGCAGCGCATCGTGCTTCCGACCTTCGGTCAGCTCAGAGACCCGCGCACCGCGCCGAGCGCGCTCAGCGCGCTGTTGAGCGACGTCGACAGGAATGCTGCTTCGCCCGTGAACCTCTGGCGAATCCACTGGTACAACAAGCTCGACGGGGGCTTGACAGAAGTGCCTGAGCACGTCGTGTTGACCAAAGAGCTGACCGGTGTCGATGCGCCGATCGTCGTCGCCTTCGGCGACCGCTTCCCGATGATCGGCGCCCACAAGGTGCTCGCCGCCTACGGTTGCCTCGCCCCGAGACTCGCCACCGGCACCTTCGACCCCACCCGCCACCGGGCTGTGTGGCCTTCGACCGGTAATTACTGCCGCGGCGGAGTGGCCGTCTCCCGAGTGATGGGTTGCCGCGGAGTCGCGGTGCTGCCGGAGGGGATGAGCCGTGAGCGCTTCGACTGGCTCGAACGCTGGGTCGTGGACGAGGGCGACATCATCAAGACTCCGGGCACCGAGAGCAACGTCAAGGAGATCTACGACCGTTGCCACGAGCTCGCCCAGGACCCCGACAATGTCATTCTGAACCAGTTCTGCGAGTTCGCCAACCACATCGTCCACCGGCTGGCGACCGGTACGGCGCTCGAGCGTGTCGCCGAGCATCTTTCGTCTTCGCAGCCCGAGCTCAAGGTCCGGGCGTTCGTCTCGGCGACAGGTTCAGCCGGCACGATCGGCGCCGGGGACCACCTGAAGGACAGGTTCGGGTCGCTTACGGTCGCCGTTGAGGCGCTGCAGTGCCCGACCCTGCTCTACAACGGCTTTGGCGAGCACAACATCCAGGGCATCGGCGACAAGCACGTGCCCCTCATCCACAACGTGATGGGAACCGATGCCGTGATCGCCATCTCGGACAGGGCCACGGACTCCATGAACGTGCTCGCGAACACCGCAGCGGGTCGGGCCTACCTGGCGAGCCGCGGTGTGTCGCCCGCGATGATCGGGGCGCTCTCGTCGTTCGGCCTCTCGAGCTGGTGCAACGTATTGGCCGCTGTCAAGCTCGCAAAGCGGCTCCACCTCGGCGGTGACGACCTCGTCCTCACAGTCGCCACCGACGGTGCCGCCATGTACCCGAGCGGGCTCTCTGACGCGCTGAGGCGCGACTGGCCGGACGGGTTCAACGAGGTCTCCGCGGCCCTGGTCTTCGGCGAGTACCTGCTGGGCACGACCGACGACCATGTCCTCGAGTGCACGGACACAGACAGGAACCGGATCTTCAACCTGGGCTACTACACCTGGGTGGAACAGCAAGGTGTGTCGATCGAGGAGTTCCAAGCCCGCCGGGATCAGAGCTTCTGGCGCTCGTTGCTCGACATAGTCCCCGTCTGGGACAACCTGATCACCGAACTGAACGGCCGCTCGGGAGCGGGCGCGGCCGCCTGAGGTCGCTTCACAGACCGAGCTCGCGGAGCACCTCGGCCGTGTGCTCTCCGAGGCGGGGCGGCCGCCGTCGGTAGGTCACCGGGCTGGACTGCAGGTGCATCGGGTCGGCCACTTGCGCGACCACGTCTCCCCGAGACGGGTCACCCACCCTCACCACCGGACTCAGCCCGAGCCGCTCGGCGAGGGCGAAAGCCTCGCCGAGGTCGTTGACGAGCCCTGAGGGGACGCCGGATTGCTCAAAACGCTCTACCCATGTGGCCGCTGGCCGATCGCGGAGTCGACGCCCGATCAGCTCGGACAGCTCCTCGTGATGGACTAGGCGCGCCGGGTTCGTGACGAAGCGTTCGTCCGACGCCAGCCACTCCATGCCGAGCGCGCCGGCAAGCGCGGCAAACTGGCCGTCGTTGCCGACGGCTATGACCAGGGGTCGGTCCGCAGCGGCGAACATCTCGTAGGGCGAGATCGCAGGATGGCGATTCCCGATCGCTCGTGGCACCTGGCCCGTGGTGACAAAGCTGGAGGCCTGGTTGACCAGCCCGGCCAGCAAACAGGACATGAGGTCCACCTCGACTCGCTGGCCCATGCCCGTGGTCGATCTGGCCAAGAGAGCCGCGAGGATCGCATTCGCCGCGAAGAGCCCGGTGAGCACGTCGGCGACGGCGACGCCCACCTTGGTGGGCTCACCAGCCTCGGGACCGGTGATGTGCATGAGCCCGCCGACGGCCTGAACGATGAAGTCATAGCCGAGCAGCGAAGCTCCTGCGCCCTTGGTCCCGAACCCGGAGACAGTGCAGTACACCACGGCAGGATTGCCCGGGGACACTTCCTCATAGGAGAGCCCGAGGCGCTGCATCGTGCCGGGCTTGAAGTTCTCGACGACGACGTCGGCCCGTTCGACGAGTCGCCGCGCCGCCCGCTTTCCCTCGGGGGCCCCGAGATCGAGAGCGACGCTGCGCTTGTTCCTGTTGATCGCCAAGAAATAAGCACTCTCGCCGTCGACATATGGCGGCCCCCAGGCCCGCGTGTCATCACCGCTCCCGGGACGCTCGACCTTCACGACATCTGCCCCGAGATCACCGAGGAGCATCGTCGCCAACGGACCGGCGAGCACCCGCGAGAAGTCGGCTACGAGCACGCCGCCGAGGGCGGCCGGGGAATCCGAGCGGTCCATCCGGTTGCGAGAATAATGGCAGGTGCCGGGGGATCCCCCATTTCGCCATCATTTTCCAGTACTTTCGCTCCGGTGATGCGACTTGCAAGCCATCTCTCAGAGAGTGACCGATGAACGGACAACCTCCTCAACACCGCCGCAACGGCACCGAAGGCAAGGCAAAGCACGGTTTCAGGAGCTGGTTCCAGCGCCTGGGGCGTGGACAGCGCATCGGCCTTGTGGCCGGTTCGGTACTCGTCGTCGTGATCGTCGTCGTCGTGCTCGTAGCCGTCCCGTCGTCGTCGAACGGCCCCACAAGGCGGGCAGGGAGCTCGACGACCACCTCGAGTGCCGCCGGGACCACCACGACTCACCCACACCCGACGCTGATCGCGAAGAACTGCCCACTCACGGGCATCCCCTCTCCTGGTGGGCGGGTGCTGCCTCGCCCGGCCTTGGCCGTGAAGATAGGCAACGACCCGGCCTCGCGCCCGCAAAGCGGCCTGGAACAGGCTGACATCGTCTACGAGGAGATGGCCGAAGGCGGGATCACGCGTTACATGGCCGTCTACCAGTGCCAGGACGCACCAGTGATCGGTCCCGTGCGCTCGGTGCGCTGGGACGACTGGAACATCCTGCAGAACTTCGGGCACTCGATCTTGGCCTACAGCGGCGGGATCACCTACTGGATGGCAGAGGCGGCGACGCGGCCCTGGATCTACAACGCCGACGGCAGCGTCTATCCGACCGCCAACGCCTATTACCGGTCCACCTCCGACGTTCTGCCCGCGAACCAGGGTCCCCCCTACAACCTCTACACCTCGACCTCGAGGCTCTGGGCACAGTTCCCCCAGGCGAAGTCTCCCCCACCGCAGCTGTTCAAGTTCTCAAAGGCGCTCCCTGCCGGCGCCACCCCGGACTCGTCGGTCTCGATCCCCTTCTCCGGCGCCTCGCCCGTCGTCTGGCAGTGGAGCGCGACGGCCCGCAAGTGGTTGCGCTTCTACAACACCTCGCCGGACGTCGACGCCTCAGGGCACCAGCTCCAGGCCACCGACGTCGTGATCCAGATGGTCACGACCCAGCCGGGACCCTACAACGAGAGCGGACCGGACAGCTTCGACGTCGAGAGCATCATGACCGGAACTGGGAAGGCTTACGTGCTTCGCGACGGATCAGTCGAGACGGGGACTTGGAGCCGCCCCGATGGCTACGCCATCACAAAGTTCACGTTCCCGGACGGCAAGCCGATGCGGCTCCGGCCCGGCAACATATGGTACGAACTGGTCCCCGACTACATCACGGTCAGCTTCAAGAGCTGAGCGGGTGAGCGGCCTTCTCGGCTGAGCGGGCGCGCTGAACCCTGTGCGCGGCGGCCGAGGACCCTCAGAGCGCCCGGACGGCCTTCTCGAGAACCGAGAGGCCGTCATTCAAGAGGTCGTCTGAGATCACCAACGGCGGGAGGAGGCGCACGCTGTTGTCGTAGGTGCCGGCCTTCAACAAGATGATGCCCTCAGCGTGGCAGGCGGAGAGAACCCGCGAGACCGCGACAGGGTCGGGCTGCTTGGTATGCGGGTCGGTCACGAACTCGAGCGCGGCCATGGCACCGATGACACGGACATCACCTATGGCCGGCACTTCCTCGGCGAGGTTCGCGAGCCGAGCCTTGAAGACCTCGCCTATGTGCCGGGCGCGGCCGCAAAGACCCCGGGACTCGATCTCAGACAGGGCTCCGAGCGCGGCGGCACAGGAGACGGGACTGCCGCCGAAGGTCGAGCCCAAGCCGCCGGGGTGGACCGCGTCCATGACGTCGGCTCGCCCGGTGACACCACCGATCGGAAGCCCACCGCCGAGTCCCTTTGCCGTCGTTATGAGGTCAGGGACGATCCCGAAGTGCTCACAGGAGAACATCTGACCCGTCCTCGCCATGCCGGCTTGCACCTCGTCGGCGATGAAGACGATCCCGTGCTCCTTGCAATACTCGGCCAGTCGGGGAAGGAACCCCGCCCCGGGGATGATCACGCCAGCTTCGCCCTGTACCGGCTCCACGAGCACGCACGCGATGCGGTCGCCTCCGATCTGCTTGTCCATCGCCGCGATCGCCAGGTCCGCGCAAGCCTCGCCACAGCGCTCGGGTGGCGCCCCGGCCGTGCAGCGGTAGGGATAGCTGAACGGCACTCTGTAGACCTCGGGGGCAAACGGCCCGAATCCCGACTTGTATGGCATGGCCTTGGCGGTGAGCGACATCGTGAGCAAGGTCCGGCCGTGGAAGGCGTGGTCGAAGACGACGACCGCCTGGCGGCCGGTGAAGGACCGGGCGATCTTCACAGCGTTCTCCACTGCCTCGGCACCCGAGTTGACAAAGAAACTGCGTTTCTCGTCCGCACCTGGAGCAAGTGCATTGAGGCGCTCCGCCAATGCGACATACCCCTCGAAGCCGGTCACCTGGAAGCAGGTGTGAGTGAAGCGCTGCACCTGCTCGTTCACAGCCTCCACTACCAAGGGGGCGCTCGAGCCGACGTTCAACACCGCGATCCCGCCGCCGAGGTCGATGAACGAGTTGCCGTCCACGTCGACCACGATGCCGCCGAAGGCACGTTCAGCGAAGATCGGCATCGTGGCGCCGACGCCGGCCGGCAGCGCCGCCTTCCTGCGCGCCGCCAGCTCCAGTGACCGGGGCCCGGGGATGGCCGTCCTTATCTCGCGCCTTTGAGAGATTTCGACAGATTCCACCACGATCACCACCTGCCGGTCGGGCGAGCGGCCACACACGGGCAGCACTGCTCGCGTCGGTTCGATTCTCAACGAGCTTACCGACGTTGACTTGCACCGCCAACGGGGCGCCCTCGCCTTTGCTGGACGCGGCTCCAGGTAGGCTCCGCCCGTGCTGATCACGAGCCTTCACCATCTGGCGCACCTCTCCCTCGTGGCCCGCTCGGGCGGCCACGGCCCCGGGGTGGTGCAGAGCAAGATCACCTTCTTCCAAGCGATCGTGCTCGGAATCCTTCAGGGTGTGACTGAGCTCTTCCCGGTCTCGAGCCTGGGCCACACCGTCATCTTCCCGGCCTTGTTCGATTGGCACAACCTGGTCGCGTCGGAGAGCAAGCCCGAGTCGTTCTGGCTCGCCTTCGTCGTCGCCCTCCACGTGGGGACCGCGCTGGCTCTCGTGGGCTTCTTCTGGCGGGATTGGCTTGCCATTGTCGGCGGCTTGCTGCACTCGGCTCGCACCCGGACGATCACGACGCCCAGCGAGCGGCTCGGCTGGCTCCTCGTGGTCGCGACGATCCCGGCTGGCATCACCGGGCTCCTCCTCGAGCACAAGCTGCGAGTGCTGTTCACAAAGCCGCTGCTGGCTTCGATCTTCCTCTTGATCAACGGCTTCATCCTCTTCGGCGGGGAGGTCGCCCGACGCCGCGCCCTGGTCCGCGAGCGACAACGTCATCTGGCACCACGAAAAGAGCTCGATTTCAAGGAAGCCGGGGTGATCGGGACGGCTCAGGTGCTGGCTCTTCTTGCCGGCATCAGCCGCTCTGGCATCACGATAGTGGCAGGCCTGGTCCGCGGGCTGGACTACGAGGACGCGGCACGCTTCTCGTTCCTGCTCGCGACGCCGGTGATCCTTCTCGCCGGCCTCGCCAAGGTCCCCGACCTGTTGGGGCCGCTCGGTGATGGCGTCCGTGCTCAGGCGCTTGTCGGAGCATTGTGCGCCTTCGCAGGAGCCTTCGTGTCGGTCGCGTTCTTGACCCGGTATTTCAAGACGCGAACCCTCTGGCCCTTCGGTCTGTACTGCGTCGTGGCGGGAAGCCTGTTCATCGTCCGCTTTGCCTGAAAGCCCGGGCCGTAGTCTGGCGCCATGGCCATGCGCTTGCCCATGACCGAGACCCTCGAAGGGAAAAGGACGAGTCGCATCGGCCTCCAGCTCGGGAGGCGTCCACCATGGTCGACGTGAGCGGCGATCTCGTCGTGACTCGGCGGCTCACCATCCCGGCGAACGAGCTTCAGTGGCGCTTCTCCGGCAGCGGCGGGCCGGGCGGGCAGCATGCGAACACATCCAATACCAAAGTGATGCTGACCTGGAACGTCGAAGAGTCGGCGGTGCTGACGGACCGCCAGCGGGCGCGCCTTGTCAAGGAGCTCGGACCTGTGGTTCGTATCGTGGCTACAGACGAACGCTCCCAGACGCGCAACCGGGACCTCGCCTTGGAACGCCTCCGCGAGCGAGTGCGGGCGGCGCTTGTGGTCCCTCGCCAGCGGCGACCGACGGTGCCGACAAAGTCCTCGATCAATCGGCGGCTCGCCGACAAACGACTGCGTTCCGAACGCAAGATGGCGCGACACGTCGGGCCTGACTCCGAAGAGTAGGCCTCTGACCAGGGAGAACAGCAGTCGCCCGGGTACCGCGACCCCTCGCTTGAAACGCCAGCCGCCATCGCCGCCCACAGCACCGCAGGCTCGCAAGAGCCGACGCCTCAGGACCGATATCCTCAAGTGGGCTCGCGGGGTGTCCGGGGGCATCGTCGGGACAGCGGATTCGAGGTCCTGAGCACGTCGATCACGCTGTGTCCGACAAGGAGCGCTGGAGCGACAAGGATCATGGCAGTGGACACCGCCGATACGGTGACAGCGAGCACTCCTGCACGACTCGACCCGCTCACGCCCGAGGCTCCCGGAGCCGGCGCGCCCGGTCCAGACACGCCCAGCCCAGACCCGCCAGCGGGAAGCGGCGGGGTCTCGGGCCGGCAGTTCGCGTCATGGGCCGCAGCGGCGGTGATCTTCCTCGGGGCCTATGTCTTCTGGACGGCAACTCATCCGAATGGCCAGGGTCACGCCGTCGACGTCGATATCGTCGTCAAGCTCTTCGTAGCTGCCCTTACAGCTGCCAGCTGCTTCGTGTTCGGTCGCCGCGCGGCGCCCGAGGCGCGCCTGGGGTGGATGTGGATAGGGGCCTTCGCCGCTGTGTGGGCGGTGGGCGAGGCGATTCTCACCTGGTACACCTTTGCAAGAAACGGCGCCGTACCGTTCCCATCCGCAGCCGATGCAGGCTTCCTCATCGCCATGCCTCTTGCCGCCATCGGTGTCCTCCTGTTCCCTTCGGCGCCGAGGCTCGGGGTCTCGCGGGCACGCATGCCCCTCGACGGCGTCATCGTGGCGGGCTCGCTCTTGATCGTGAGCTGGACCACTGCGCTCGGGACCGTCTACCACTCCGGCTCGGGCAGCGTCTTCTCCCAAGCCGTGGGACTCGCCTACCCGATCAGCGACGTGATCGTCGCCACCGTCGGCATAAGCGTCCTTGCCCGAGGCCGCAACCGCCAGCGCGTGGCAGTGGCGCTCGTGGTCGTCGGCTTGCTGTGCTTCACCGTTAGCGACAGCAGCCTCGCCTACCTGAGCCATGTCGCCTCGTTCCGGTACGACACTCTCGTCGATGCTGGCCGCGTGGCCGGCCTGCTGCTGATCGCCCTCGCTCCAATGTGGCCGTCGGAAAGGGCCGCGAGCGATCAGGAGGAGGTGGAAAGCCCTTCACTGTGGCAGGTCGCGCTCCCCTATTTCTTCCTCGCCTTAGCGATCACAGCCGCGGCCATAAGAGACACCCAGACTCATCACCTCGGCATGTTCGTTGTGATTGCCGGATTGTGCGTCATCGCCGCCGTGCTCGCCCGCCAAGTCCTCACCATGGTGGAGAACCTCCGTCTCACCGACCAGATGCGCTATGCCGTGAGCACGCTTCGCGCGAACCAGGTGGAGCTCGTCCACTTCGCCCTTCATGACTCACTGACCGGCCTGCCGAACCGGGTGCTGTTCGGCGATCGCATCGAACACGCTCTCGCCCGGCGGGCCTCGCCCACTCGCCGAGTCGCCGTGCTGCTGTGTGACCTCGACAGCTTCAAGGACGTGAACGACACTCTCGGCCACTCGAGCGGTGACGAGGTCCTGATCGCGGCCGCGGACCGTTTGAGCTCTTGCGTCCGCCCGGCCGACACGGTTGCACGCATCGGGGGGGACGAGTTCGCCATCCTTCTCGATGACGCCTCGGGAGCCGACGAGGTGGCTTCGGTCGCGGCCCGAGTATGTTCCACGATGCGGACACCGTTCACGATTGCCGGACGCGATTTCATAGTGCGGGCGAGCGTCGGCATTGCGGTGGCAAGCCAGCAGGACACCCACAGCGAGAAGCTCCTCCAGGACGCCGATGTCGCCCTGTACGCAGTCAAAGATGCCGGGGGTGACGACTACACCTTCTTCGAACCACGGCTCGGACGGGCCTACATCGACCGGCTCGGTCTACAGGCCGAGCTTTCGGCAGCTCTTGACAACGGCGAGCTTTTCATGGAGTACCAGCCGGTTATCGAGCTGAAGTCAGGGCGTACCGTCGGTGTCGAGGCACTGTTGCGGTGGCGTCATCCCCGGCGCGGCGTGCTGAAGCCAGTGGACTTCCTCGCGATCGCGGAGAGCTCCGGCATCGTCGTGCAAATCGGTGCTTGGGTGATGGGCGAGGCATTGCAGCAGCTTTCGGGTTGGCGGCAGCGGGTTCCGGCCGCAGCCCGACTCTGGACGGCGGTCAACGTCTCGACTCGACAGCTCGCAAGCGGCGACCTTGTCGGGGCCATTACCAAAGCCATTGCGGCGAGCGGGCTGGAGCCCGAGTCGCTGCACATCGAGCTGACGGAAAGTGCCGTGATCGACCTGGTCGACTGGTCCCGGCTTGCCCTTGCAGACTTGAAGAGGCTTGGCGTGATACTCGAGATCGACGACTTCGGCACGGGGTACTCCTCCCTGGCATATCTGAAGCAGTTACCCATCGACGGCGTGAAGATTGACCGCGCCTTCGTGGACGGTCTCGGTACCGACCGCCGGGACGCAGTCATCGTCGAGGCGATCGTGTCATTGGCGCACGCCTTGCACCTCAGGGTCGGGGCGGAAGGAGTCGAGAACAGCCGCCAGGCCGAGTGGCTCGGAACTCTCGGTTGCGATTGCGCACAGGGCTACCACTGGAGCGCTCCGCTCGCGGCCGGCGATTTGGAGCAGTGGCTCGGCTCCAACTAGTGTTCTGAGTTGATAGATCGGTGAATATATCTAGTCATGCAGCCCCTCAGTGTTGGGTGCCGCCGCGGCGGAGACTTTCTGGCAGTAGCGGGCCAAGGCGTTGAGGATCTGGTCGGCG